>NZ_JAUBQQ010000043.1:0-49943 GCF_036701335.1 Microcoleus sp. Pol12B5
TACTTTTGTTACCTCTGTGGAAAAAATCCTGAAAGAATTTGGAGAAAACTATGTAATTAATTTTGTCTAGCTACTTACCCGCCTTAGCAGCAAGCGCGATCGGGTCGGCAACACTTCAGAAGAGACTGTTAAAAAAAATTAAAAACCAGCACAATTAAGAGCAATTAGCATCCTGTAAGGGTTTGGAAATCATCCAGATCTACCAAAAAAAATTGCACTTTAAAAACGCTCAGATCGCCGAGGCTACCCATAAATCTCGTTTCAGCTTCTTCAGCATTCATCCAAATACACCACATAAATTGCAGTTACGCCTACAACAGAGTGAACCGTCTCCTGTAGACTAAAACGGTAGTTAATCTGTTAATTTCTTTGAGGAAAACGAGTTTATGGGAGGAGTATCGGTGATAGAGTCGATTGTAGCGCAACAAACTCCCTTGGGCAGCGAGCCTGCTACAAATAGCCAAACGGCAGGAGTCATTCCTGAATTGGTCATCATCTTGATCATTCTGCTGCTGATTGCAACTGTTGTGGCACTCGTAACTCAACGGTTGCGAATTCCCTATGTAACGGGCTTAGTGTTAGCAGGCTTGCCGATTACGGAGGTTTTGTCGCGTCGAATTGGTTTAGACCCATCTTTAGTATTAAATCTTTTTCTACCCATTCTTATTTTTGAAGCATCTATCAATACGGATATCAGCCGTCTCCGCAGTACCTTTAAGCCGATCGCGCTGCTGGCGGGTCCAGGCTCGATCTTTTCCTCAGCAATTATCGCTATTCTGGTTAAATTTGGGCTAGGACTAGACTGGATTCCGGCGTTGCTGATCGGAGTCATTCTAGCAAACACTGATACCGTCTCGATGATCGCGGTTTTTAAGGAGATCCGTGTGCCTTCTCGATTGTCCACCATTGTTGAGGGAGAAACTCTGTTCAATGATGCGGCTGCTCTAATTTCATTTAATTTGCTTTTGGTAATTTATGCGACAGGCTCTCTTACCCCTATACAAGGCTTGAAGGA
The DNA here is from genome assembly GCF_036701335.1 of Microcoleus sp. Pol12B5. NCBI lineage: Bacteria > Bacillati > Cyanobacteriota > Cyanophyceae > Oscillatoriales > Microcoleaceae > Microcoleus > Microcoleus sp. Pol12B5. Next base: position 1,016 of record NZ_JAUBQQ010000043.1, read on the forward strand.
ACTGCTCGTGGTTGCCTTAGGTGGGGCAGTGGTCGGGGGTGTTTTAGGTTATTTGAGCGTGCCGATATTTGTTCGCTTAAACGATCCGTTGAGTAGCCTTTTGCTAACCGTCGCTCTCGCATTGGGAACCTTCCAAATCGGACAATTTTTAGGCGTATCCGGCGCAGTGGCGGTGGTCATCACCGGACTTGTTTTTGGCAACCTTGGGCTGCCTCGCAGTTCGTCTGCCTCGGATCGGATTACCTTGCTGAGTTTCTGGGAATACGCTGGTTTTGGGGTCAATACGTTTATTTTCCTGCTGATTGGGATTGAAATTAACCCGCTGACGCTGTGGAGAATTTTGCCATCCATTTTATTGGTCATTCTCGCCTATCAACTGGGACGGATTCTGTCGGTGTATTTGTTATTAGCGGGGCTGCGTTGGTTCGATCGCCCCATTCCGCTACGCTGGCAGCACATTTTGGTTTTAGGGAATATTAAAGGGTCTCTCTCAATGGCCTTAGCTGTTGCGATTCCCTTGACCCTACCAGGACGGGATAACATCATTGCCCTGGTTTTCGGTGCAGTTTTATTCTCCTTGGTCGGACAGGGATTAAGTTTACCGTGGATAGTAAAACGACTAAAAATTAGCCGTGTTTCTGATGTAATGCAGGAAGCTGGGCAGTTACAGATTCAGTTGATCGCTTCCAAAGCGGCTCAAGATGAGCTAGATAGTTTGCTGAAATCTGGCGTGTTGCCGAAGGCAGTTTACGAAGAGTTATGGGCATCGTATCAAGCACGAGTAGCACACTCTGAGCGAGTGCTGCGCGATCTCTACAATAAACATCGAGCAGGGCAACTACAGGGCGATCGCAGCGGGCTAGATACGATTCGACGGCGATTGCTTCTAGCAGAAAAAGGAGCAGTTAGCGATGCCCTCCGCAAGCGAATTGTCCCAGAGGATCTGGTTCATCCTTACATCAAAGATTTGGATGAGAAACTTCTAACGTTGGCAGATGACTAGCGCGAATGCCAAGGTAATCAATCATCTGGTGAACTAGCTCTGGACGGGTGACGACCAAGATGGTAGAACCTGCTTCTAGAACAGTATTGCCGTTTGGAATCTCCAGATTGGCGCAGGCATGGCATTGATAACCAATAATCAGCGAACCTGTTGGAAAACCAGGGTCTTGAGCAATTTGAGCAACGGTGCGACCTGCCACATTGCAATCGCCTGGAACGGGCAGCTTTAGCACCTCGACTTGTCCTTGTTCAAAGTGCATCATCGATTCGATTTGAGGGTATTCAATCGCATTTGCCATTGTTGCGACTGCCAAATCAATCGTGCTGATGATGTGACTGGCTCCGGCAAGGCGATAGGCTTCCATGAATTCGCGATCGCGCATTCGCACCACAATATGGGAAATGCCATAGCTTCTGGATAGGGTGATCAGCGCTAAATTCAGTGCATCGTCCCTGAGTGCAGCAACGACGGCGTTTGCTTGTTTAATTCCGGCTTCCAGAAGCACCGTTGTGCTCACCGCACTGCCTTCAAATGCCATCACTCCGATTTTTTCTCGAGCAAAGCGACAGGCCAGCGGGTCGGCATCGATGATGGCAACCGTATGACCGACTTTTAATAACTGCTGGGCTAAACCTAGCCCCATCATTCCTGCTCCACCAATTAATACGTACATGAATATTTGTCACCCCAAAAATTAACTTTACAGAGCGATCGCTATGAGCGATATTGTGTTGGGTTTCTATCAGTTTAATCGGCTTGTGGGGTGGCTTATACCGGGCTTACTTATTACCTGTTCCACAGTTAAATTAATCTACTTTTGGGGTAGGCATTGCTAGCCCGCCCCTCAAGGGATGTTCCTCAGTTAGATGCGTAGGGGGAACCCTACATAATCTTAGGCACTTTAAAAAACTCCCCATCGCGATCGGGAGCTCCCTCCAAAATACTTTCTCCCTTAGCAAAAGGTTGCAAATCGTCCGATCGCATTACATTACTAACATCGATCGCCCGCGTTGTCGGCTGCACCTTACTTGTATCTAGTTCACTCAATTGCTCGAAATAATCCAAAATACCGTTAAGTTGACCAGTAAACTGCTCTTCTTCTTCCGGCGTTAATTCCAATCTCGCTAAATTCGCTACTTTCCGAACTTCTTCTCTGTCTATCATAAAAATTGGGAATGGGGAATTGGGAATGGGGAATGGGGAATTGGGCATAGGGAATTGGTTATTTGTTATTTGTTATTAGAGAAACGACTAACTACCAACTATTAACCACTAACTATGCCCCATGCCCATCCTAGTTAAAAATACACATCAATCTGCGATCGACCTGTCGTCTTCAGCCAATTTTGTACTTCAATATAATTGTTCGGGGCCAAGCGAATAGCCTCCTTCCAATAATCTGCAGCTTTATCAAACAGCCCTTCCGCCCCTTCAATATTGCCAGCTTCCTTTTCCTTTTCCCCTTGATAGTGGTAAATCACAGCAATATTATTCAGTGCTTGTGGCATTCTCGGATTGAGATCCAAAGCCTCGCTGTAATATTCCAAAGCTTTATCGTGTTCGCCGTTGCTAGTATGGATCAGCCCCATATTGTACAAGACATAACTGCGATCGTAAGGATCTTCCTCCAGCTTCAGCGCTTCATGATAATTATCCAGCGCTTCAGCATATTCGCCATCTGCTTGAGCTGACATACCATCCCGGTAATAAGCAAAAGCTTCCTTCGCCTGCTTTTTGGCCGGCATAATCTTGAGGATGATATCAGCCATTACCGTGAAACTTTTGTCAATAAAGTTATCGTTGCGTTGAGTTCTTGGCATATGCGATTCTTTGGTTAGTGGCTAATCCGAAAAATTAGCCTGTAAAGTTTTCCTATTAATAATTGCGCCACTGTTGTAGTGGGCCGTTGTGTTGAGAGCGCTAAAAGGTTTAGTCGATCGCAAGTGCGAACCTTAAAACACGCCCTTGGGTTTAACACCCGCGCAAGCTCTATCTATTTTATATAAGTCTTGCAAGACTGGCAAAAAAACTAGATTTCTTTAACATATCTCTGGCACTCTACACAAAACTTACAAAAACCCGCGCCGAAGGGAAAAGTTCTGCTGGAGGGTGCAGGGGCAATCATCCCCTCTTCGATGGCTTACCTTCGGATTGCTTTGGTAACGCCAACGGGCGATCGCACATTGTACCTTACTAACTGTACCCATAATCCCCCTCCTTGGCCCTTAGAGCAAACAACCAAATACCCTGCCGAGGAGAAATTCCATCACAAAGTTTTATTAAGCTATTCGAGTTTAGCCCATACTTAAAAGCTATTCGGCAAAACACTAGCAATATTTTGCCCCAAAGTCAATCGATTTTAGATTTTAGATTTTAGATTTTAGATTTTAGCATTGACCCCACGGATAAATTCGGGGGGCAAGTTTCTCGGATACAGGTTTTTTATTTCTGGACGAATGAATCCGGGGGCTTGTATCCTGGATGCTTGATTGTCAAGGGCAGCCTCAAAAAAAATCAGAAAGCCGAGCGCCAAAACCAGCTCGAATTCCCGCAATATATAATAAAAATAACCGGGTAATTTTCACAGAGAGAAACCTATGGCTCCGAATCCCACCATTATGCAAGCCGTCGAACAACTTGGCTACCGCGTTACGGTTGGAGACGTGGCGGCAAAAGCTGGATTAGATGTCAATTTTGCCCAGCGAGAACTGTTAACCCTCGCCTCCGAAACAGGCGGCAACCTGCAAGTAGCAGAATCCGGCGACATTGCCTACCTATTTCCCAAGAACTTTCGAGATATTTTGCGAAACAAATTCTTGCGCTTGCAGTTGCAGGAATGGTGGCAAAAAATCTGGCGCATTTTATTTTATCTGATTCGGATATCTTTCGGCATAGTGCTGGTAGCTTCTATCCTCTTAATTTTTGTTGCTATCACGATTTTACTCTCCAGTGGGGATAGCAATAACAGCAGCGGCGGAGGAGGAGACGGTGGTGGAGGGGGCGGCAGAGGCGGCGGCTTTTCCTTTTTTCCCTACTTCTGGAACGACCTAATCTGGATATTTTACTGGAACCATGACCAACCATACTACCAGCAGCGATCGCGCTTAACAGGTCAAAAATCGCAGATGAGTTTTCTGGAAGCAGTTTTCTCCTTTCTATTTGGAGACGACAATCCCAATCACAATCTAGAAGAGCGCAAGTGGAGCGATATTGCGACTGCAATTCGCAACAACCGAGGCGCCGTCGCCGCCGAACAAATTGCTCCATATCTAGATAATCTCGGACAAGGATACGCCCGAGAATACGAAGAATATATGTTACCGGCTCTCGCCCGTTTTGACGGTCGTCCAGAAGTCAGCCCCGAAGGGCAAATAATTTACCATTTTCCGCAATTGCAAACCACAGCCGTCCAGAAAAATCCTCAACCAGTAGCAGCTTATTTACGAGAAATGCTGTGGCGTTTCAGCAAGGCCAGTTCCGGCCAAATCATGCTGGCAGCAGGGTTAGGAGCTGTTAATCTTGTCGGTGCATTAGTTTTGGGTAATTTATTAACTAATAATTTAATTGCCGGTGGATTTATCGGTTTCGTCAGCGCTGTTTATCCCATAATCCTGATTTATGGCGTCGGATTTCTCGCCATTCCTTTAATTCGCTACTTCTGGATTCAGTGGAAAAATAGCCGGATAGAATCCCGCAATCAAAAGCGTCAGCAGCGAGCAATGTTATTAAACGAACCCGATGCCAACTTGCTCAAAAAACTGACTTACGCCCAGGAATTTGCAGCAGAAAACGTTCTGACTGGAGAAGACTTAGCTTATACAACAGAAACTGAATTAACCCAACAAGAACTAGAACAGTCAGCCAAAATAGATGCGGAATGGCAGCGCCGGATTGGTCGCTCGGACAACTTGTAATAATAATTTAAAAAGCAGTTCTTTGTTGTTAAGTTAGGTTGCACTAAAATCTTGCAACCTTTTCAATAATAGGCAGTATGCCTGTTCTACAATAAAATATTTTTGTTGGGGAACAGGCTTTGAGTTCGTTGCTAAGAATTGTGAAAAATATCAATCTTTATGGATGTCCGAAGTTTTTCTAATCCGAGTTTTATTAAATAAGCTTAGGTCGTTTAAAAATCAAACAATTTTGGTCATACTTCGAGTCGTGATCCAGAGCCACAAGTTCCCATCCCTCCTCGCCCAAATGATTGACAAATAGATGAAGCGAGCCTTGTTTCCAATCTCGCTGTTCTTCACCGTTTACATATAAACTAATCAGCTTGTTTCCAAAAGGATACATATTCGCATCCACAAATAAATACTCCCACTTTTGCATAGCAATCCTTAATGTAGTTAGTCATGTAGTCATTAGTCATTAGTCATTAGTCATTCCCAATTCCCAATACTTAGGCTACGGGGTTCCTGGCCTATCACTACGCGGTTCCTGAGCGTAGTCGAAGGGCCGTACAAGTTCCCAATTCCCAATTCCCTGTATTCAGGACACGGAAGTCACGGATACAGGAATAGCTGTTTTTTCCTTCTTCCTTCTTCCTTCTTCCTTCTTTCTTGCCCATTCCCAGCAGTTACTGGACTGCAATTCTAGCCAAAGTAGTACCTCGGTAATAGTGCAGCAAAATCTGCTGGTAGCCGTATCCCTGTCTGGCCAAATTATAGGCACCCCACTGGCTCATTCCTACAGCATGGCCGAAACCTTTGCCAGCAACTTGAAAACCGGTAGGAGCTTGGCCGCTGTTCCTTGGGTTCCCACCGCCGGCATACTGAGGAATCACGGTAAACCGCGTACTCCTCAAATTTAAAACCCGGCGTAAATCTGCGCCAGTCATGACTCTAGAACCGCCATCTCCAACTACTTTCATCCTCAAAACGCTGCCGTGAGCGGTAGTGCGTTCTGGCTTCATCGAGATCACATTGCCCACGCCAGAAATCTTACTGCTGATTTGAGCGCGAGAAAAATTTTCTTTCCATTGGTAAACCGGCGCCCCTTGGTCAAAGTCAGGAACAGCACGCAGGTAAGGCAAGGGTTCCGTCCAAACATCCTCGACGTTTTCAGTATGTCCCCCAGACGCAGAGTGGAAAGCGGCTAAAATAATCTGACCGTTGTAAGCCAGAACTTGACCGGCGGTTGCATCGACTGCGGAATAAGTGCCAGAAGATTCTGTTTGCAGTCCTTTGTAAACCTGCGAAGACTGAGTGCTGTCCACGTCGTAAAGGTCGGTTTCGCTTTTGAGGCGCTGGTGGATAGCGTAGGAACGGGCGGCGACTGCTTGGGCTTTCAAAGCCTCTTGAGGCCAATTGCCACTCATTTCGGCGCCGAGAACGCTGTAGAGATATTGTTCGATATCGACGTAGTTGACGGCAGTCAAGCCTCCTTTTTGGGGAACTAGAAGCGTGCGTCCCCGATACCAACGATCGCCAATCCAAACATAACCGTTCCCCGTGGGTTCGATCCAAACTTGGTTGGCCGCCCAGCGACCAATTGCCACTGTTCCCGATCGAAATTGAGCTGACTGAGAACTGTTTGCCGACAGTTCGCCCAAATTGCGCCCGCTACCATCGCGGATTGCAGCCTTAGTAGAACTGCCGACTTTTACCTGAGTTGCCCCGTCTTGTACCGCCACTCGCAAGATCAGCGCGGCCTGTGCTGGGGCTACCATGGCCAGCCAAAACAACAGTGAAATCCAAAAGTAGCGTTTTTTTAATGTTGAAAAAACGGAACCAAAAAATACTCCTGACTGCATTTGAAAATTTTCCTCCTGTGCTGTATGAGTTTAAGAATTTTTAGGGGAAGGCAAGGGAAAAAGGAAGGGGAACGGAAGAAACAAAACGTTAGAATTGGGTGGATCGCTCTGTACGCTTGTCAAAAATGATTTTAGCGAAGAGATGTTCGCAGGAACAGCGATTTATCCCGGTTCCTGCCTGCGACTATTTCCTATATGTCGGATTTGTCGCACTCTGGATATATGTAACATATTTTTTAAGACTTAATTGAGGTGATTTGACTCTTGCAGATTACATTTCTCGGAACTAGCTCCGGCGTCCCCACGCGATCGCGCAACGTTTCCAGCATCGCCCTCCGCTTGCCCCAGCGAGCCGAACTCTGGCTGTTTGACTGCGGCGAAGGAACTCAGCACCAGTTTCTCCGCAGCGATCTCAAAGTCAGCCAACTAAGCCGCATTTTCATCACTCACCTGCACGGCGACCATATTTTCGGCTTAATGGGTTTGCTGGCTAGCTGCGGTTTGGCGGGGAATGTCAAGCGCATCGATCTTTACGGGCCTCCGGGACTTGAAGAATATTTGCAAGCTGGCGTTCGCTATTCTCAAACTCATTTTTCTTACCCGGTGAAGGTACACAAAATTCACGAGGGAGTCATCTATGAAGATGACGAATATATTGTTAGCTGTGGCCCTTTGAAGCACCGAGTTACTGCTTTTGGTTATCGAGTAACTGAGAAAGATCGTCCGGGACATTTTGATGTAGAAAAAGCGAAGGCGGTGGGTATTCCTTCCGGGCCGCTTTACGGTCAATTAAAACAAGGAAAGACGGTAAAGTTAGAGGATGGGCGACAGTTTAAAGGTACTGATTTTTGTGGCCCTGATCAAATCGGGCGCAAGTTTGTTTATTGTACTGACACCGTTTTTTGTGACGGGGCCGTGGAATTGGCGAAGGATGCTGATTTGTTGGTTCATGAAGCTACTTTTGCTCATCAAGATGCTCAAATGGCATTTGATCGCCTGCATTCAACTTCAACAATGGCGGCTCAAGTTGCTTTGATTGCTGGGGCTAAACAACTAATTATGACGCATTTTAGCCCGCGCTATGCTCCAGGGAATGCGATCGTCCTGGATGATTTGCTCAAGGAAGCGCAGGCAATTTTTCCGAATACGAAAATGGCCTATGACTTTTTGACTTACGAAGTGCCGCGCCCTGTTTAAAGCTAGGGTTAATCTGACCTGAGATGTTAAAGCATTTTCCATAAGGGCGATCGGGCGGGCTTTCCGGCACACCCGACAAAAACATTAATCTCTTGTGGAACAGGCCCGAAAGCCTGTTGCTGAAATTAGCAACAAAAACATTAATCTCTGGTTGAACCAAGAGATTGCCTGTTACGCCCTGCAATTGTCAGTAAGCACATATACCTGGGTTGCGATCGCGACCCACCTTCGCCAACTTCAATCGAAAATCCCAAATCGAAAATCGGTCGATCGACCCCAGCGACGGCCCAGGAGAGCCAATGGTTGCTACAATCGGGGAGGGTATATGTTGTGGCTAACACTACAGCCCGTAACCCTGAAAGCTAATAGCTAAATTATTAAAAATCTGCCTCTCCTGCCATGTTTAAAAATCTGCTAGGCGATCCCAACGCGCGCAAACTGAGAAAATTTCAGCCTTGGGTAGCTGATATCAATATTTTGGAAGAAGACTTCCGCGCACTCTCAGACGACGGCCTCAGAGGCAAAACGGCGGAGTTTCAAGAACGTTTGGCAAAAGCTAAATCTCTTAACGAAGAGAAAGAGATCCTAGACGAAATCTTGCCAGAAGCTTTTGCAGTGGTGCGGGAAGCGGGACAGCGGGTTTTGGGGCTGCGCCACTTTGATGTCCAACTCCTCGGCGGCATTATTCTGCACAAAGGCCAAATTGCCGAAATGAAAACCGGTGAAGGCAAAACTCTCGTGGCGACGCTGCCGGCTTACCTCAACGCCCTCAACGGTAAAGGCGTACACATCATCACCGTCAACGATTATCTCGCAAGACGGGACGCGGAATGGATGGGACAGGTGCACCGCTTCCTGGGATTGACTGTGGGACTGATTCAGCAGGGCATGGATCAGGTGGAACGAAAGAAAAATTATAACTGCGACATTACCTACGCGACTAACAGCGAGGTGGGCTTTGACTATTTGCGCGACAACATGGCTACTGTCATGGAAGATGTAGTGCAGCGTCCTTTTAATTTCTGCGTGATTGACGAGGTTGACTCGGTGCTGATCGATGAAGCACGGACGCCTTTAATTATTTCGGGCCAGGTGGAACGCCCCAGTGAGAAGTATATACGGGCGGCTGAGGTAGCTGCTGCTCTGAGAAAGGAAAATGAAGAACATTACGAGGTTGACGAAAAGGCTCGGAATGTGCTGTTGACCGATGAAGGCTTTGGTGAAGCTGAGCGGTTGTTGGGTGTTACGGATTTGTACGACCCGGCTGACCCTTGGGCGCATTACATTTTTAATGCGATTAAGGCCAAGGAATTGTTTATTAAGGATATTAACTACATCGTCACTCCCGATCGCGAAGTGGTGATTGTGGATGAGTTTACGGGCCGGGTGATGCCGGGAAGGCGCTGGAGTGACGGTTTGCACCAGGCGATCGAAGCGAAGGAACGGGCGGAAATTCAGCCGGAAACTCAGACGCTGGCGACGATTACCTATCAGAATTTCTTTTTGCTTTATCCGAAGCTGTCGGGGATGACAGGGACGGCGAAAACTGAGGAGACGGAGTTTGAGAAGATTTACAATCTGGAAGTGACGCTGATTCCCACTAACCGGATTACGAGCCGCACAGACCTTTCGGATATGGTTTACAAGGCCGAGGCCGGCAAGTGGAATGCGATCGCCCAGGACTGTGCAGAAATGCACGATATCGGTCGGCCGGTGCTGGTGGGTACTACTAGCGTGGAAAAGTCGGAGTTGCTGTCGCGGCTGCTGCAGGAACGGAAAATTCCTCACAATTTGCTTAATGCTAAACCGGAAAATGTGGAGCGGGAATCGGAAATTATTGCTCAAGCCGGACGCAAGGGTGCTGTGACGATCGCCACGAACATGGCCGGGCGCGGTACAGACATCATTTTGGGCGGTAATTCTGAGTACATGGGCCGCCTGAAGTTGCGCGAGTATCTGATGCCCCGGATCGTGCGGCCCGATGATGAGGACGGGTTTTCGCTGGTGCAAGCGCCCGGTATTGGCGGCCGCCCCGCACCTCAAGGTTTTGGTCAAACTGCCAAAAAGGTAAAGTCTTGGAAAGCTTCGGCGCAGATTTTCCCGACGCAGCTATCGAAAGATGCCGAGCAACTGCTTAAGGCGGCGGTGGAATTGGCGGTGAAAGAGTACGGCGAGCGATCGCTCTCGGAATTGCAAGCCGATGATATCGTGGCTATAGCTTCGGAAAAAGCGCCGACAAAAGACCCCGTAATTCAAAAGTTGCGGGAAGCTTACAATTTGACTCGCCGCGAATACGATGCTTTTACCAGCACCGAACACGATGAAGTCGTGCAGTTGGGAGGCTTGCACGTCATCGGTACCGAACGCCACGAATCGCGCCGGATCGACAATCAGTTGCGCGGCCGGGCGGGACGCCAAGGAGACCCTGGTTCTACACGGTTTTTCTTGAGTTTGGAAGACAATTTGCTCAGGATTTTCGGCGGTGAACGGGTGGCCGGTTTGATGAAGGCTTTCGGTGTTGAGGAAGATATGCCGATCGAATCTGGAATGCTGACTCGTTCCCTCGAAGGCGCTCAGAAAAAAGTCGAAACCTACTATTACGACATCCGCAAGCAGGTATTTGAATACGACGAAGTGATGAACAATCAGCGTCGAGCAATCTATGCGGAACGTCGCCGAGTATTAGAAGGTTTGGACTCCAAAGAACAGGTAATTAAGTATGCCGAACAGACGATGGACGACATCGTGGGAGCATACATCAATCCCGATTTACCTTCGGAAGAATGGGAACTCGACAAACTTGTGAGCAAGGTGAAGGAATTTGTTTATCTGCTCGCTGACATGACACCGGATCAGCTAGAAGATTTGTCTGTGGAGGAAATTAAAACATTCCTGCACGAACAAGTCCGCAATGCTTACGACATTAAAGAAGCGGAAGTTAATGCAATCCGAGCTGAATTGATGCGAGATGCGGAACGGTTCTTTATTTTGCAGCAAATTGATACTTTGTGGCGGGAACACTTGCAACAAATGGATGCTTTACGCGAGTCTGTAGGGCTGCGTGGTTACGGGCAGAAAGACCCGCTGATCGAGTACAAAACTGAAGGTTACGAGCTATTTTTGGACATGATGACGGATATCCGTCGCAATGTGGTTTATTCGCTGTTCCAGTTCCAGCCGCAGCCGGCAATGCAAGTTTCGCCAGAGATGGTTTGAAGATAGTTAACTGTTGACTGTTGACTGCAACTTCCAGGCTCTTCCTGGAAGTTGCATATTTGAGATTAAACCCAATCTTCTTGATCGCTTTTTTGCTTTCTATAAACCTCACCTGTAGCGTGAATTTTGCGGGTTTGTTCATAAAGAGTTTCTTCGGTATGATTCCATTTTTGCAGGACTTTTTTTAAGTCTGATTGGATATCTCTAGCGCCGGGAAAGCCTCGGTAGCGAATTATTAATCTTGCTAATTCCGATAAATTGTAGTCGGTTGCTTCTCCTGCTAATAAAGTATTGACACTGGCTCGATCGCGCTTGTATTGCGGATGCTGCTGATCTTGAGTTTTTGCTACTGAATCCATACTATTTTATGTTTCCCAATCATTTGAAAATGTTGCTACAAGCAACCGCCACCCAAAAGCGCGGACATAAATAACTATCATGAATAAAGTCTTAAATCCGCGCTTCATAAACGGTTTGATTCGGGTATCATAACAGTCAACAGTCAACTGTCAACTGTCAACTGTTCAGTCATTCCCAGAAATTTTTGTGTTTGTTCAGTAATACCAAATAGTCGATCGCCGTGACAAAAGATTTCCCAGGCGCGAATTCCCATAACACCAATACCTGCAACCGCCAAGGGCATCGCTGCGGCACCTAAAAGCGCAGCAATGGGGGGAAATATCATGCACAGCGTTAACAGAATGCCAGTAACAACACCCCCAGCAATGCCAGCTTTGGCGGTGGCAGTGGCGACTTGTTCGACTAACTCTGACTGCGTAATTTTGCCTTCCACGCACAGTAGCGAGTTTTCTAATATCGAAAATACTAACTCAATTACTGCGGCGGCGATCGCCCCTTTCATTGCAGCCCCAACGATTTCGGCAACTGCTGCTTTAAACGCTGCATCCGCTAAAACTTGCTTAGCGACTGCTAATTCTGCAGCAGTCATATCTACACCACCGCGAGCACGATTCACCCAAAAATGTTCAAAAATCCCGTTAGCAGCTTCGCTTCCGCCTCCATTGACGTGCGCTTGGATGTGACTCCAATCTTTATCTTGACAGAAGTTGCGAATTGCTTCTGGGCCTTGGGCACGAATTTGGGCGGGTATGGATTCAAATACTTTTGCTGCTTCTTGAACATCTCGCATTCCGTCACGCATCCCAGCCCTAGCAAATTTGGATTGCAGATTTCTGGGCAGGTTCTCAAAACGGATGTTGTGTGCTATTTTAAAAGCTTCTTGAGTGGCGATCGCCCCGGCACTAACCATTGAACTTGGCGCTGATTGTACCCACGCCGTTAATACAGTTGCACTTTCCTCAACTTTAGCAGCGATTTCGTTGGCTAAGTTTTGGGTATCGGCAACAGTTTCTTGTACTTTAGCCGTTAGGAATTCGAGCGGATTCTGGCTAATTTCCATGTTGATCCAGCTTGCATCGTTAATGATTGAATTATTTTGACTATAACATTCCTCTTCAGTAAGTGTTACTTTTTACTAAATTGCTTCTCGCTTCTAACTCCGGCTGTAAGTTGAGAGCTTTTTTTTGATAAAATAAACCTTCATTGATTCGACCTTGCTCTTCCAAACTTTTGCCTAAATTCCAATAAGCGACTGCTAAATCTGGTTGAAGAACGATAGATTTTTGGTAGTAACTTATGGCCTCATCTAGCTGGCCTTGTTTGTAAAACATACTGCCCAAATTAACATAGGCTTCGACAAAATTAGGATCAAATTCGGTCGCCTTCGAGTAGGCGCGAATCGCCGCGTCTATTTTGCCTTGGGCTTGCAGGATATTGCCTAGGGTTTTGTAGGCGGCGGCGAAATTGGGTTGCTGGCGAAGTGCTTGGTAACAGGAGGCGATCGCCTCTACATATTTCTGTTGCGTATAATAAATTTCTGCTATCTTGTTAAGTGCGATCGGACTATCCGGTTGAATGGCTAGTGATTTTTGATATTGAGCGATCGCATCTTCAAGTTTTCCTGATTTCTGAAGGCAATCGCCCGCTGACAAATGCTGTGAGGCTAACTCGGAATTTGCGGTCATATATTTTAGTTTAACAGCCGAAACTACTTTACCACATGTGTTAGTTAGCAACCGCGATTTCTAGGGATATAGTGACTATTTGATATTTTAAATTTGTTTGTGTAGCAACATAGGACTTACGCAATCATTCCAGGTATGGGGGCAACCACGGGGGGTTTGCCCCTACAAAACACTATAGATTGAGGCTGTGCGTAAGTCCTGCAACAGTTCGGACAGTTTTTGATTACCAACAGCTTAGGAACCGGGTTGCTAACACCCATGCGTCAGCTTTGAAAAGGTGCGAAGTGTTGATAGATAAATTAACTCAATGTTCGATCGCCCTAGCTGTTCAAAACTGGATCGAACGGGCGATCGAAAAAATTAAGGAGACAGTCGCCACACCTTAATCGTGTCGTCAAAACTGCCACTGATCAGAGTTTTGTCTTGAGGATTAAAAGCCAAATCCACCCAGGTAGAATGACCCTTCAGCGTGCCCGCGATTTCGCCGGAACTCATGCGCCACAGCTTGATAGTCCCGCTCAAATCCGCGCTGGCGAGTTTGTCTCCGTCGGGACTGAAAGTCAAGGACTTAACCTTGTCGGAATGGCCGATCAAAGTCCGCAGCAAAAAACCGTTGGGCTGCCCGGAGTGATTATTTGCGCTGATATCCCACAGCTTCACCGTCTTGTCCCAACTGCCGCTGGCGAGAGTTTTACCGTCTGGGCTGATGGCCAGAGACCAAACCGCTTCGGAATGACCCCAAAGAGTTTCTTTCAATTCCCCAGTCTGCCAGTTCCACAGGTTGATCTTACCGTCGCTGCTGCCGATCGCCAAAGTTTCTCGATCGGGGCTGAAAGCCACCGACTGCACCTCGTCAAAAACCTGCTTGAGAGTTTCCAACTCGGCCCCGCCTTCGACTTGCCACAACTTCAAAGTTTTGTCCTTACCGACACTGGCCACAGTCCGGCTATCGGGACTGAAAACCACCGAGAACACGCCGTCGGTGTGTCCGTCCAAAGTCCGAATTAACTTGCCCGAATAGAAATTCCACAATTTAATCGTACCGTCAACGCCACCGCTGGCGATCGTCCTGCCGTCGGGACTAACAGCCACCGACCACACCGGCCCCAAATGTCCTGCTAAAACCTTCAGCAGCTTGCCGTGACGCTTGTGCAGCAGGTGAATTGTGCCGTCGTTGTTCCCGCTGACTATCACGCGGCCCTGGGGAGCAACTGCTACCGCCCAAACCGGGTTTTTGTCTTGATCCGCCAGAGTCCGCACTGCGGGCCGGGACGGCGATGCCTCACCCCTGAAGTTCTGCATCGGGGGCGGATTGAACCGAATTTCGGGAATGCTAGAAACAGGCTCAGAAGAAGTGAAAGCCTGCGGTGCAGGAGATGGCAAGCGAGAACCCAGCACTACGGACAGCAGGGCAACCGTACTTGCTCCCCACATGGCTAAACTCCACTTGGGTTTGCTGAGAATCACTTGTGCCGATGCCGGGCCGTAATTCATATCTGTGAGAATTGCCTCGGTCGATCGATAGCGTTTTGATGGTTCTCGCTGCACCATTTTATCCAGAATGCGGCCGAGTCGCCCCGAAACTGGTACTTTCAAATAATGTCTCCAGGCCCAACTTTCGGATTTGATGTCAAACAAATCAAAGGGCGACATTCCCGTTAACAAGTGAATGCAAGTGACGCCCAAACTGTAGATGTCGCTGCTCTGAATCGCTTGGCCTTTAATTTGTTCTGGGGCCGCGTATTCTGCAGAACCTGTCACCGTTTCTGTTTTGATCGGGCCACTATTAGCCCGAATTGCCGCGCCGAAATCGACTAAAACTAGCCCAGAGGAACTTTCTTGGGACAGGGGATGTAGATCCTCTTTCCCTGCCAAAGCTGGGGATGCTTGGGGATTTTTGCGGTGAATAATATTCGACGGTTTGATATCTCCGTGAATCAGTTGATTTTCATGAACAAATTGCAGGACTGGCAACAATTCGCTCAGCAGATACCAAATTTGAATTTCTTTAACAACACCTTTTTCTGAAAGCCGATCGGCTAAATTGCGGCCTTCGATGTATTCTTGCACTAAATACTGGCAGCCTTCGAGTTCAAAAGATGCCAGCAGTTTCGGTATTTGGGGATGTTGGCCCAACTTGTCGATAACTGAGACCGAGCGGCGAAATGCCCAGTTTTCTTGTGTGCAACCTGCAGCAGGCGCGCAGAACTGTTGAATGACGCAGCGGGGTTGCGAAGGTTGGTCTTCATCGACTGCTAAGAAGGTGCGGCAAGTGAGACTTTGACCGAGGGTGTGAAAGACTCGGTAGCGGCCTTTTAGCAGCAAGTTCGACTCGCAACTTTTGCATAATGTCGCGCGATCGAGATTTTGGGGATTCTGGCAATGGGGATTGGTGCAGTAACTCATTTGTCTTTCCGCTGGAGACCCCCGTCCGACATTATTGCTGGTGGGGGAGGAAAGCGGGGCGGTGCGTGCCGCTTCCTGTGGACAAATTAAATAATAGGAATCTTTGCTTGATCATAATTGTTTCCCAGATTTTCGCCACAATTGCTGCGGGCGATCGCACGTAAATTATTGCTGACTTTCCTGCGAGCGAGGTTTAATAGGTCGATCGTACGGGCGGGCTCTCCTGCCCACCCCACAAGAAAATCATTCTTTGTGGAACAGGTGGGAAAGCCTGTTATTGAGAATGGTGCAATATCTCAGTTGTTACCGAATTAAGCTATACTGTCATTGCGAATACTTGCATTGCGATCGCTGCAAAGCAATCGCGAGGCATTGCCAAATATCCGCGATTCTTTGTCCTATGGAGTCAATCTAAAACTACAAATCTCCAATCGACTAACAGATTAAAAATTAGGCAATTTTCTCCCAACTAACTACTAACTTTTAACTATTACTTATGCCATTAATTCGCGTTCCCAAACCTTGGGAAATTCTCGAACCCCAAATTACTCCAGAAACAGCCTTTCTCAACCGCCGCCGCTTCATGACAAATTTAATTGGCGCCGGCGTGACAGCTTCGCTGCTGCCGCTGACCGGCTGCCAAAGCAATCCTAGCTCAAAAACTGCTCTGGATCAAAGCTCAACCCAAGCATATTCGGGCTTGAGCCGGAATCCCGACTTTGCGAAAGTCGATCGAGCGATTACCGACGAAGCCTTAGCTACAAAATACAACAATTTTTACGAATACGGCGGCACAAAATCTATATGGCAAGCCGCTCAAGCTTTGCCAACAGAAAACTGGAAAGTAGAAGTAAGCGGTTTAGTAAAAAATCCCCGCACTTATGATATTGACGACCTCTACAGAAAATTTCCTATCGAAGAACGAGTTTATCGATTTCGCTGCGTAGAAGCCTGGGCGATGGTAGTTCCTTGGGTCGGATTTCCCATGAAATTACTGATGGCTGATGTCGAACCGCAATCGAAAGCTAAATTCGTTCGCTTCACCTCATTTTACGACCCCAAAATTACTCCCGGCCCAGGTTTGATGTCGCAATTTTATCCTTGGCCTTATACCGAAGGTCTGCGAATTGAAGAAATGGCAAACGATTTAGCATTTTTTGCCACAGGCTTGTATGGCCGAAGGCTACCAAAACAAAATGGTGCGCCACTGCGGCAAGTGATTCCTTGGAAATACGGTTTTAAGGGCGCAAAGTCGATCGTCAAAATTGAATTTGTCGAAAAACAGCCCGCCACTTTTTGGAATACAATTGGCCCCAACGAATACGCTTTTGAAGCAAATGTCGAACCCGACAAACCGCACCCCAGATGGTCGCAGGCGAGCGAACGCATAGTCGGCCCCGGTAACAGTTGGTCGTGGGAAACTCGCCCGACTTTGCCCTATAACGGTTACGGCGAATATGTCGCGAGTTTGTACAGTTAATTAAGTACGCGAGATGTAATAAAAGGAACAGGCTTCTCGGCTTATTCCTCTTATTAATTTCTCTTTTTTCTCTTTCTCTGCGCCCTCTGCGTTCTCTGCGGTTAATAAAAAAAATCTTTTTTGTTCGCTCTCTAAAAATGAAATACAGGACACGGCACTGCCGTGTCCCTACTATGTTTGTAACTTTTACCTTAAATTTCAAGTCGATCGACTACAATAAAAATTGATGAAGCTACCAAGGAATTGCTAAATGGTAACAACAACATCAACTCCCGTAGAGCAGCAAACTACCCCAGAAAATCGAGTTATTTTAAAAGGTGTCAGTTGGTCAACTTTTAAGGCATTACTGGCAGATGTTGGAGACAATAGAGCTTGGCGAATTGCTTACGATAGAGGAGTATTGGAAATCAGGATGCCGCTGGAAGAACACGAAGAACCCAAACGACTGATAGAAATCTTTGTGGAAGCCATTGTAGATGAGCTGGAAATTGAACTTAGGAGTCTTGGTTCGCTGACTGTTGAACGAGAAGATTTAACTCGTGCTGTAGAACCTGATTCCTGTTTCTACATTCAAAATGAATCTTTAGTTAGAGGCAGAAATATCAATTTGCCAAATGACCCGCCGCCCGATTTAGCAATAGAGTCAGATTACACGAATTCTTCTGTGAATAAGTTTACAATTTATGCTGCTCTTGGTGTTCCCGAACTGTGGAGGTATCGCCGGGAATCTCTGCAAGTTTATCAACTTGTAGATGGAAAATATGAAATGTGCGATCGCAGTTTAGCTTTTCCATTTTTACCCGTTGCCGAAATTCCCGGTTTCATCGAACAAAGCAGAACAGTCGGACAGCGGGCGGCTGTGCGTTTGTTTCGGCAAAGAATTAGAGAGATTTTGCCGATTCAAAGTTAACGCAAAAATCAGACTGTAGTTTAAAATTTAGCCAATTAACTTAAATTCCATCAGCGTTAATCGGCGGTTTAAAAAAACTTTAATTTCGATATAAAATCAATTGACAAAATCCTGCACTCTCTGCCAAACTCGCTCCAATAAATCTGGCGTGCTAACATCAAACCATTCAATTTCAGGATAAGCTCGAAACCAAGTCCGCTGTCTCTTCGCAAATTGCCGCGTGTGCAAAATTGTTAATTCTTTGGCTTCTTCAAGCTTAATGTCGCCAGCCAAATATTGTTTCATTTCCTGATATCCCAGCGTGTTCAACAGTGGCAAATCGCAGCCGTATTTTTTACACAAATATTCTACTTCAGCTATCCAACCCTGTTCTAGCATTTGTTCGGTGCGCTGTTCGATCCGATCGACCAAAACATCGATCTCGCAATCCAACCCAATTTGTAAAATAGGATAATTAGGTGGATTTTCGCCCTGCTGTTCGGAAATAGAGCGACCCGTGACATAAAATACTTCTAATGCCCTCAAAGTTCTTACTGGGTCATTGAGGTGAATTTTCTCAGCGGCAGAGCGATCGACCTGCTGCAACATGGCGTAACATTGAGATTGTCCGAGTTCCGCAAGTTGCGATCGCAATTCGGGCATCGGTGCTACCCTCGGAATTTTTAAACCCCTGACAATCGATTTAATATATAAGCCCGTCCCTCCAACCAAAAACAGAGGAGGAGACAAGGGAAAATCGACATCAGAAATTAATTTTTGAGCTTGCTGCTGGTACTCTGCTAGCGTCAGAGTTTCTGTGGGATCGCAGATGTCAATTAAGTGATGCGGTACACAAGTGCGATCGACCGCCGTCGGTTTTGCGGTTCCGATGTCAAATTCGCGGTACACTTGACGGGAGTCCGCACTCAGGATCGAGGATTGCAGTCGCCCCGCCAAAGCCAAAGCCACTCCAGACTTCCCCGTCGCCGTCGCTCCGCAAATCGTAATTAATTTAGGCATAAGCTGTCGCACATTTCCCTATAAAAACTCTCAAATCCTCTCCTCTCCAGGCTTTCCCCTCTTTCCTACACTGATTCACCGCGATCGGCCTGGGCAGTCCTCAAGCAATCTCAAAACTATTCCCCTCCCTCCCCCCGATAAATTTCCCTTCAGAAAGCCCTAGCATCGCCTTTAACGGTTTTGTGCTATAATTTTAGGAGTTTTCCCATTTTAGAAGCTTTCGGGGCTTTAGGCCTCATTATTGGAGCTATTTTTGTATGACCAGCAGCTACAGCGCCGACCAGATTCAAGTTCTCGAAGGTCTCGAAGCAGTCCGTAAACGACCGGGGATGTACATCGGTACCACCGGCCCGCGAGGACTCCACCATCTAGTTTACGAGGTTGTGGACAATTCCATAGATGAGGCGCTGGCTGGCCACTGCACTCACATCGAGATTGACATCAACGCCGACGGTTCTGTTACCGTGACAGACGACGGCCGGGGTATTCCGACCGGCATCGTTGCCAAGACTGGCAAATCGGGAATAGAAACAGTAATGACTGTACTCCACGCCGGCGGTAAATTTGGCGGTGGTGGCTACAAGGTTTCTGGAGGATTGCACGGTGTAGGTATTTCTGTTGTTAACGCGCTGTCCGAGTGGGTAGAAGTGACAGTTTGGCGCGACCAAAAAGAACATTTACAGCGCTACGAAAGAGGCAATCCAGTTACTGAACTTAATGCCAAGCCCAACAAAGGCACTCGCACCGGCACTTCTGTTTCTTTCTTGCCAGATACTCAAATATTTAGCACTGGGATTGAATTTGATTACACTATACTCGCTGGGCGCTTGCGAGAATTGGGTTACTTGAATGCGGGCGTGAGAATTACGTTTAGCGACCACCGTTTGGAACTGCTTAAAAGTAGCGAACCTCGCATCGAAACATACTGTTATGAGGGCGGTATCAAGGAATATATCGCCTACATGAACCGCGACAAGCAGCCTCTGCACGAAGAAGTGATCTATGTGCAAGGAGAACGCAACAACGTACAGATAGAAGTGGCTTTGCAGTGGTGCGTTGATGCTTTTAGCGACAACGTTCTAGGTTTTGCTAACAACATTCGGACGATCGACGGTGGCACGCACTTAGAAGGTCTGAAGGCAGTTTTGACGCGGACGATGAATTCGATCGCCCGCAAGCGCAACAAAATCAAAGAAAACGAGCCCAACCTCGCCGGCGAAAACGTTCGCGAAGGTTTGACAGCAGTAATTTCGGTCAAAGTCCCAGACCCGGAATTTGAAGGCCAAACTAAAACTAAGCTAGGAAATACAGAAGTTCGGGGAATTGTCGATTCCTTGGTAGGCGAAGTATTGACAGAATATTTAGAGTTTCGCCCCCAGGTAGCTGACGCTATTTTGGAAAAAGCTATTCAGGCATTTAAGGCCGCTGAAGCCGCCCGCCGTGCCCGCGATTTAGTGCGCCGAAAATCCGTCTTAGAATCGTCTCCTTTGCCTGGAAAATTAGCGGACTGTAGTTCCAGAGACCCTGCCCTGTCAGAGATCTACCTGGTGGAGGGGGATTCGGCAGGCGGATCGGCAAAACAAGGGCGCGATCGCCAATTCCAAGCAATCCTGCCTTTGCGCGGTAAAATTCTCAACATTGAGAAAACCGACGATGCCAAAATCTACAAAAATAACGAAATTCAGTCGTTAATTACAGCCCTGGGTTTGGGTATCAAAGGTGAAGAATTCGACCCGGGACAATTGCGGTATCACCACATCGTAATTATGACTGACGCTGACGTAGATGGTGCTCACATCCGCACGCTGTTGCTGACTTTCTTCTACCGCTATCAGCGCGCACTTGTAGACCAAGGTTACATCTATATTGCCTGTCCTCCTCTTTATAAAGTGGAACGGGGACGCAATCATTACTACTGTTACAGCGATCGCGAAATGAACAATCTCATCCGCAATGAATTTCCGGCGAATGCTAACTACACGATTCAGCGGTTCAAAGGTTTGGGTGAAATGATGCCGACACAGTTGTGGGATACAACGATGAACCCAGAAACTCGGACGCTGAAACGGGTGGAGATTGAAGACGCTGCTGAGGCCGATCGCATCTTTACGATCTTAATGGGCGATCGTGTCGCCCCCCGCCGCGAATTCATCGAAACCTACGGCCCCAAACTCAACCTCCTCGACTTGGACATTTAAATTAGCCATTAGCTAACAGTCGATGACGAACGACTAACGACTAAACTTTTGCAGTAGTTTGAACCCTTGTGCCTTCCGAGGCACAAGGGTTTCTGCTGTTTGAGGTCGGTAGATTTTGTTATAAAAATTAATACAATCTCTCATCAAATCGATCTAAGGTAAATGCTTAGGTAAATTTTAGATTTTTGGCGCATCCATCAACTACCACAAAAATAGAAGGTTGGACAATATAGCATGAGCATCAATTTAGCGACCAAATTGCGTGAGGGAACCAAAAAGTCCCACACAATGGCAGAAAACGTCGGTTTTGTCAAGTGTTTTTTAAAAGGCGTTGTAGAAAAAACTTCTTACCGGAAGTTAGTAGGAAACCTCTACTTTGTCTACTCGGCAATGGAAGAGGAAATGGAACGTCAAAAGCAGCATCCGGTTGTTTCAAAAATTTACTTTTCTGAGTTGAATCGCAAACAAAGCTTAGAGCAAGATTTATTTTACTACTACGGTGCAAATTGGCGCGAACAAGTAGCTCCCTCAGCCGCAGCTAAAGCTTATGTGGAGCGAATTCACGAGATTTCGGCGACAGCACCAGAACTGTTAGTAGCTCACTCTTATACTCGCTACCTTGGCGATTTATCTGGCGGACAAATCCTGAAGGGAATTGCCCAGCGCGGCATGAATCTTACCGAGGGAGAAGGCACTGCTTTCTATGAATTCCAGGATATTCCTGATGAAAAAGAATTCAAAGCTAACTACCGTCAGGCTATGAATGAACTGCCGATTGACGAAGCAACAGCAGAACGAATTGTTGACGAAGCTAATGCAGCTTTTGGCATGAACATGAAGATGTTCATGGAGTTAGAAGGCAATTTGATTAAAGCAGTCGGTCAGATGCTTTTCAATACCCTGACGCGGAAGCGCGGTGGCGCCAGTACCGAATTGGCTACTGCTGATTGAGCCAACACTCATTGGCAATAATTTAAGCCTCGTTTAAGAGGAAAACTTTAAATCCTGGGGGTTTGATGGCTGCTTTTACAGTCACCAAAGCTCCGGGATTTTGCATGGCGGGCGATCGACTTTTTAACTCACAACTCAACAATATCACCTTCCCACGCCGCGATCGGGAGGCTCCTCGTCCGGGACAGGCAAAGAAGTTGGCCTTACTTGCCGCTCCAAATACTTACTCAAAGCGTAAGCGATATCCCAGCGAGTCATCGGCTTCAAAGGATTAATCTTATTAGTTGCGATATCAACATTAACAAACCCTTCATAAAGTGCAGTAGCTATAGACTTTCTAGCCCAATTAGGAATTTCACCGGCATCGGGATACTTAGCTAAAATTTCGGAAATGCTGGCATCAGGAAACTGAAAAACCCCGTAAGCTTGAGCAAAAATAGCTAAAGCTTCCGCGCGAGTCACCCTTTGATTAGGGAAAAACATTCGGTCGCGATATCCACTCATTGTTCCCGTTTTCAAAACAGTTTGAATCGCACTGTAAGCCCAGTAACTCTTCGGTACGTCCGGCAATTCTTTATCCGGTTTCTGAGCGGTTTTCCGCCGTTCCAAACCAAAAGTTTTTACTAAAATCACCGCCAAATCGGCGCGACTGACAAGACCCTCAGCATTAAAATTGCCACTCGCATCTTTATTCATCAACCCTGCACTCACAACCCGGTCGATCGGGTCAATTATTTCTTGAGATTGAACTGCCATAGGCACTCCTTGCAGTAGGGCGATCGCAAAAAAAATACTCACTAACCTTTTCACGATTTTAATCCTTTCTGTCGCTAAAACAATCATGAAAACAGCAGTAATATTTTTTCCGGTTCCCTCGGTATTATTCTGTGGTTTCGGCGGTGCGCTAGATTTGGGGATTATATATTAAAATCCAACATTTGCTTCCGGCAAAGCGCCCTGCATTTTACCCAACCAATCAATCAAATTATCCAATTGCTTTTGAGCCGTTAAAACCGCCATACCTCGAATAGTAACCTTCCCCTTGCTGTAGACAAAACGAGAGCGCAAATGTTCCGGCAAATTAGCTTTGAGCAAATTCCAAGCAGGCTCTTCCATCGTAGTTTCCAAAACTATGTTCTGCTTATTCTCCGGTTTGATACGAGAAAAACCGATTTTTTTAGCAATTTGTTTGAGCTCGACCACACGGATAAGTTGCTGGGCTGGCAGAGGAATTGGTCCATAGCGATCGCACCAATCAGCCTGAATCTGCTGTAATTCTTCAGGGGTATTAGCAGAAGCCACAGACCGGTAAGCGCTCATCTTTTGATCCAAATCTGCGATGTAATCGGCAGGAATAAACGCCGTCAAAGTTAGGTCAATTTGCGCGTCCTCAACTTTCGGAATTTCCTGACCCTTAATTTCCCGAATAGCTTCCTCTAACATTTCAGCATACAAATCAAAACCGATCGCCTCCATTTGACCAGATTGTTCAGTACCCAAAACATCACCCGAACCGCGAATTTCCATATCTCGGACAGCCAACTGATAGCCTGAACCCAACTGGGCAAACTCTTGAATTGCCCGCAGCCGCTGCCTTGCAGCATCAGAAAGTTGGTTCTGCTTGGGATAAAACAGCCAAGCATGAGCTTGAATCCCCGCGCGTCCCACCCGTCCCCGCAACTGGTAAAGCTGACCCAAACCAAACTTCTGCGCGTCTTCAATTAAAATAGTATTGACTCGCGGAATATCCAAACCCGACTCAATAATCGTCGTACACACCAAAATATCGAAATCTGCCGCACTGAAAGTCAGCATGATTGATTCTAGTTCCGACGCCTCCATTTGACCGTGGGCGATCGCAATTCTGGCAGACGGAACCATCTCCTGCAACTGAGTGGCCAACTCATCAATCCCCTCAATCCGTGGCACCACGTAAAAAACCTGGCCACCTCTGTCCAATTCTTGACGAATTGCCGATCGCACCGTTTCTGCGTTATAGGGAGCCAAATGCGTCTGAATCGGGCGCCTGCTGGGAGGCGGAGTCGCAATTAAACTCATCTCGCGAATCCCCGACAGGGACATATACAAAGTCCGGGGAATCGGCGTTGCTGTCAAAGTCAGAACATCTACCTCTGTTTTGAGAGATTTAATTGCTTCCTTTTGTTTAACTCCAAACCGCTGTTCTTCATCCACCACCAACAAGCCCAAATCCCGAAATTTAATCGCTTTGCTCAAAACAGCTTGAGTACCCACAATCACATCTAATTCCCCAGTCGCCAAACGCTTGTGAATCTCCCGGCGCTCGGTTTCAGTCCGAAAGCGATTGAGCAAACCAACTTCGATCGGATAAGGGGAAAAACGCTCCGAGAGCGTGTGATAGTGTTGTTGGGTTAAAATCGTCGTCGGCGCGAGCAAAGCCACCTGTTTGCCCGCCGTAACGGCTTTAAAAATTGCTCTCAGAGCAACTTCTGTCTTGCCAAAACCGACATCCCCGCAGACCAAGCGATCCATCGGTCGATCGCCCTCCATGTCGCGTTTCACATCCTGAGTTGCCTTCAACTGATCCGGGGTTGGCTGGTAAGGAAAAGAATCCTCTAATTCTTGTTGCCAAGGCATATCAGGAGGAAAAGCGTAACCTGTTTGTTTAGCTCTTTTAGCATAAAGATTCAGCAAATCCACTGCCAATTTTTTAACAGCTTTGCGAACCTTTGTTTTAGTTTTTTCCCAAGTTTGGCCTGTCAGCTTGTTGAGATCCGGTACTTTATCGCCTACAGTCCGAAACCTCGACAAAGCGCCCAATTGATCGGCCGCCACTCTCAGAGTACCGTCAGCGTATTGCAGCACCAAATATTCGCGAGTTTCGCGATCGATCGTCAAGCGTTCTAACTTGAGAAATTTACCCACTCCGTGCTGGCGGTGAACCACATAATCACCAGGGCTTAATTTATTCGGGTCTACTTGCTTAGAAGCAGCACGACGGCGCTTGCGGACGTAGCTAAAAGTAGCGAGAGAATGCTGACCGTAAAATTCCCGATCGGTAATTAAAACTATCCGAAAAGTCGGCAGAATAAAACCTTCCAATTCTGCCAGCCCGCTGTACTTCAAAGCAACCGGAACGTGCTGCAATTGCAACTTGTCGATCGCCAAATAATCGCGCGGATTTACCACAAACTGAGCCGGACAGTCGTGTTCCGACAGCAGAGAAACCGATCGACTCGGTTGAGCAGAAACCAGAAAAATGGTAAAACCCCGATCGCGCTCTTCCCTGAGCATTTGAGACAACTTAGCAAATTGGTGAGGCATCACCGGCACAGGCCGAGAAGCCAAATTAATCGCAGACGGTAGCTGGTCGCCCTCGGCAGAGCTTTGAAGTTTTTTAGCCGTAGAATCTTCGGCTAATTCAGAAAGTTCTAGCCGCTCGAAAGCTGCGACATCTGCCATAGATTCAGCAAACGTGCGGTGAATTTTTGGAACTTTCAAATTAGCAATTGGCAATTTTTCTGTAGCCTCACCAGCAACTGCCGATTCCCGATTGCAATTATTCCACTGTTCCTGTGCATTCTCATACCAGCGGTCACTGTGACCTTCGCACCCTTGCAGTTCGTCAATAACAACTAAAGTATTTTCTGTCAAATAATCCAACAAAGATGCAGGTTGCTCGAACGCTAAACCCAACAGCCTGCGGACAAATTTTTCGGCTTCATTTTCTGGGTATACAGAGACTAGTTGGTTAATTTCGTCAATATTTTTTTCAGATAAAACTGCTTTAATAATTGTGTTAAAATTAGTGGGAGTTAAAACTAATCGATCGACCTTATCGAGCGATCGCTGCGAAGATGGATCGAACTCCCGAATTTGCTCCAAATCATCCCCAAACCACTCCAGCCGCACTGGCAACTCCGCCGCTACCGGAAAGACATCGACAATATCGCCCCGGCGACTCCACTGCCCCTCCATTTCCACCAGAGTCACCCGATCGTACCCCATCGACACCAGTTGTCGGTCAAGTATCTTCGAGTCTTGAACCGCACCTCGCTTCAGCGTCAGACAGTAGGGTTCAAAAGCAGCAGGTGGCGGCAAGTGAGACTGGAGAGCTCTTTCGGTAGCTACAATCGCGATCGGCTTAGAATTAGCGTTTGTTTCTCGTTTCTCGACCAAATCCGCCAGCACCTGCATTTGTCCCCAAGTCATTTCGTTCTCGTCAGAGTAAGATAGCTCGTAGGGTGAAGCCTCCGAAGTCGGGTAAAAATGTACGGTTTGCCAGCCCATCGCCTCTAAAGAGGCAACCCAGCGGCCGGCTTCTTCCAGAGTTGCTGTTACTGCCAATAAGTTTCGCCCCTCTTGCTGTGCGAGGGCAGAAGCTACCAAAGCTTTAGGCAAACGGGCGATGCCGGACAGTTGCACGTAGCGATGGCGCTTGAGCTTGTTGAGGAGTTCTGTTGCTAGGGGCGATCGCCCCAGGGTACGAATTATTGAAGAGAAAGTCATGCGCTTTTAATTTTAATCCCTGATCGGCGAAGGCTCTTTCCCTTTGCCTGTTAAGGAGATTGTACGACAAACATCCATGATAGTGCCGCTCTGATGTTGACGCATGGGAACTTAACTAGAGATAGATTTCTGCTTTAATATGTCGATCCTGCGATCGCGATCAAGCCAGTTCCGTTAATATAGGGCCAGGTTTAGAAAAAATTTCGATTTTGCGATCGAGATTCGCAGCTTCCAGACCTCTCCTGTGACTGCACCCAAAGACGGATACAAGCCCCCGACTCAAGTTGTGAAGATCGAAGAATTTTAGACTTTAGGGAAATCCCCCAGATACTGGCGGCGTCGTCAATCTAAAATCTAAAATCTAAAATCGACTAACCGGGCACAGCGCTTTGCCGTTACTACCGAAAATTTTAGAAATGTCCCCAAGTACCGATATTCTGATTGTTCTCCTGCTGGTTTTCCTCAATGGCTTATTTGTGATGTCAGAGATGGCCATCATCTCTGTACGGAAGGTGAGACTGCAACAGATGGCCAACCAAGGTTCGATCAATGCCCGCGTAGCTTTGGATCTGGCTAATGCCCCCAATCAGTTCTTGCCGACAGTTCAAATCGGGATTACGATGCTGGCCATTCTGTCGGGCGCTTTCGGAGAAACGACAATTGCTAAAAGGGTAGAGCCTTTGTTGCGGCTGATTCCTGCCCTAGCGCCCTATTCTCAGACGATCGCCTCAGTAGTAGCAGTTTTAACCATCACTTATCTGACCTTAATTATTGGCGAACTTGTGCCGAAGCGGCTAGCGCTCAACAACCCGGAACCCATCGCCTCAAGCGTAGCAATTCCCATGCGAATGCTCTCAAAAATTGGCGCTCCTGCGGTTTTTCTGTTAAGCTATTCCACTGACTTAGTGATGCGGATCATGGGAATTGTGCCTTCTACAGAACCGCAAGTTACAGAGGAAGAAATTAAAGTTTTGATCGAGCAAGGAACAGAAGCCGGAACCTTTGAAGAAGCCGAACAAGATATGGTGGAAAGAGTGTTTCGTTTGGGCGATCGGCGAGTCAGCGCCTTAATGACTCCGCGTCCCGATCTTACCTGGCTCGACCTCGACGACTCAGTAGAAGAAAACCGCCAAAAAATGCTCGGCAGTGGTCATTCTCGGTTTCCCGTGTGTCAGGGAGGACTCGACAACGTTGTCGGTTTAGTACACGTTACTGATATGCTGTCTCGGACTTTAACTGGTCAACCGCTAGATTTAAGCGCTTCTTTACGACGACCGTTATTTGTACCGGAAAGCACGCGAGGTTTAAAAGTATTAGAACTTTTCAAACAATCTAGCAATCAAATTGCCTTGGTAGTAGACGAATACGGTGTCATTCAAGGATTGGTTACAGTCAACGACATTTTAGTGGAACTCGTTGGCGACTTTCCCTCGATTGAAGATGCTGACGAACCTCAAACCGTGCAGCGCGAAGACGGTTCTTGGCTGTTAGACGGAATGCTAGCAGTCGAAGATTTTTTTGAGCTATTTGGAATCGAAGAGTCAGCAGAACACAAAGGAAGTTACCACACAATGGGCGGTTTTGTGATTACAAATTTGGGCAAAATTCCCACAGCAGCAGAGCATTTTGAGTGGAACGGTTTGCGCGTGGAAGTAGTCGATATGGACGGGAATCGAGTTGATAAAATCTTGGTAATGCCGATCGACTCAACGGGCGATCGACCTAAAACCCAACCAAAAACCTAAAATTTAAACTCAGCGGTAAGGTGCGCTAGGCGCACCCTATATCCACCATTCAGCGGATATTTCAGACCTACTTTTTTTTGCTTCTACCCTCATCTTTCCGCAAAGATTCCAGAATAGAACGGCCCACATAATTGCTAAAAACCACCTCTCCAGCTTGATTGTAGTGGCAGCAGCTATCTACATAAACAGCTTCTTTAGTGTTGTCAAAAACATTAACAGCATTCACTAGAGTGATATTATTTTTTTTCAAATTCGGAAACTTATTGAAAAGAGCCGGATATCCAATTTGTACAGATTTAGCATAAGGAGTATCCTTGTTAAAAGCAATCTGCTTTTCGGCTTCACCAAACACCCTTTTCGTCTGATAATATTGATTAGGCTGAAGAACATGAAAATAAGGCACGTTACTAGCAGACAGAACTTTGTGCATAAAAATTGAACTTTTCACCCAATTCTGTGCCATTTGTTCAAAAGCTAATGAATCTTGTAAAACAGACTTATTAGTATTGATGTAAATAACACTACCACTGTCATCTTTTTTTTGTTGAGTCCGTTCTTTTTCAAACTTAATGACATCGGTTTTATAGTTATTAACTAGATTTTGAACGTAAACCGAAGTCAAAGCATCGCACGCAGCTAAAGAGCAGTTTTGCAAACGTTCCAAGCCCTGATTAATCCTAGCTTTATTTTCTTGGATTCTGATAGTTGCTTTCATTGCTTTGGTAGAAAGGCTATTATTGGCCAAGCTAGTCAGCGGCAAAATATGCTGAATGCTTGGCATCGCCAAATCGATTTGATTTTTATTGTTTAAATTAGAAAGTGCTACTTCATTAAAACCATCTATATTGACGACCATATCCAGTTCTTGTCCTAAAGCCAAAAAATAATTTAAAATTAATAATTGCTGCGGTTGTTTATACCCTCCGGTAGCAAAAGACAAAATTATAAATTCTTTATCTTTCAAACCCGGAAGCTGCTTTATGTATTGAGGTAAAATTTTGTTTTGAACTTCAAATACTCCATAATTAGAAGCCACAGAACCGCCAAAAACTCCGATAATAAATTGATTTTTCTTAGTTTTTTTCAAAGGGTAATCGTAAGGAGAGATAAATCCGTAGTTGTTAACCTTAAAACCAGGGCGAAAATCGGGGCCTGGTTGTTGAATAAATCCCAAAAAAGGATGAAACCTTTCAACAATAGACTGATTCAGCCGCACTCCTTCTAAATTAATTCCTAAAGCCGACTTATCTTGCGTATTTTCCCTAGTATAGAAAAATTGCTTGTGCTTGACAAAATACCATGCCAAAGAGCCAAGTTCCAGGAAAAACAGTAAAAACGCTAAGTTAATTAAAGCAATTTTTAGAAATCCTTGCCCTTTTTTGATAAATTTAAAATCTTTCATAAACCTCTATTTCGACTCTCTTACTACTTTAATAATAGAACTAGAAACATAGTTTGCCAATACTTCGTCTCCGACTGAATTATAGTGGCAGCAGGCATCTTTGTAAACCGTTTCTTTTGTATTGTCTAAAATATTCACTGCGCTAAACACATTAACCCCAGCTTTTTGCAAATCATCGACTTTGGACAACAATACTGGATAACCTTTTTTCACACCTTCAATGTAAGGACTCTTCTGGTCGATCGCGATTTCGTTTTCCTTGGCGGTAAACGCTCTCTTAGTGGGATAATACTGGTTGGGCTGGATAAAGTGAAAATACTTAATCTTTCTACTTGATAAAATTTGATTCATCCCGATCGACGATTGGTACCACATCGATGCCATTTTGTCAAAAGCAGCGGCATCCTGCAAAACAAAGTCAGCTTTGGGAATATATACTATACCGCTATTTGCCGTGTCTGGGTTGGATTGTTTGACTTGTTGATCGTACTTGACAACTGCTTGCTGGTAATTGTTGACTAATTGTTTCACCTGTAGCGAGGTGACAGCGTGACACAAAGCAAGTTGACAAGTTTGCAATTTGTCAATACCTGCTTTCAATTGTTTTTTGTTTTCGTTAATTTTCACGATCGAACTCATAGCTTCCGGTGACAAGTTGTTGTTGGCTAAACCAGTCAGAGGCTGTATGTGCTGAACGCTGGGCATTCCTATTTCTACTTGGGCTTTGTTGTTTAAATTTGACAGTGCTACTTCATTAAAACCGTCAATATTGATGACTAAATCTAATTCTTGACCCAAAGCCAGAAAGTAATTTAAAATTAATAATTGTTGGGGCTGTTTGTAGCCTCCATTCCCAAAATTTAAAACAATAATTTCCTTGTTTGCAAACTCTGGGTAAGTCTTCAATTTGTTAGACAATCTTCGATTTACGTATTCATCAAGTGCAAAATTATTCGCAACTGAACCCCCAAAAACTCCGATAATAACTTGATTTTTATTTGTTTTAACAAACGGATATTGGTATAGTGAAAAAAAGCCGTGTTTGTTGACTTTTAACTTTAATTTTTCATTGGTAAAAGCACCTTGTTTGAGTACATAGCCAAAAAGTGGGTGCAGCCTTTCTACGATAGATTCATCAAGTCTAATGCCGATCCTTTCAATATCTTCTACTACTTTTTCTTTGGCTTTAGTTCTGGTATAAAAAAACTGCTTTTGGTTTATAAAATAAAAAGCTAGCGATAAAGCTTCCAGACAAATAAAGGCGATCGCCAAATTAACCGCGATTATAATTAATATGTTTTGGTTTTTTTTCGGCGTCGTTGAATCTTTCATGAAATTTGACTGATTACGGTTGTTTTTTGGGTACTTGAGACTGCTTCAAATTTTCGCACAAATTTCGGTTGATGAGGATACTAGCCAGTCGGTGTCCGAGTTCATTCCAGTGACCCCCACAGGGTACAGAATTCTCAAAACCGTGGGCGCAGACTTGATATTTTTCAGTGTAACCTTGGATCTGTTCGGATAAATTCAGTACCCGAAAACCCTCGCGCGCGCCCAATTGTTCCAGCCGCCTATCGGGATAAAACAAATCCTGAATGTTGTTCTTTCTCATGAAATTTTTTCGCCTCTCGGTCTCCGGTATAACTTGCATCGGATCGCCGATCGTCACAACCAAGAAATCGGCATTTTTCTGCACGACTTCATTCCGCATCGTCACAATCAAACCCTCTGTCACCCTCCAAGCCTCTTCCCAAGCTGCATTTTGAGGTTCTTTGAGGTTCAGGGTACTTAAAGTGGTAAAGTGTCCCGATAACTCCCGCTTTTTCCGATCTAAGTCTACTTTTTTAATGACCTGCAAAATGCGCGAATTGTTGACGATAAAACTGGGCATTCGGTCTACGAAAGAAACTGCTCTTTCGTTGCGATTGATCGGCGCCAGATTGCGAAAAGACATATCCGGTAATAACTTGCCGCTAGCATCATAAGCAAAAAATGGTCTGTATCGATCGTATTCCAATTGCGGCGAATTATTTATCACATCATTGCCAATAAAAAAAGCAAGAATTACAATATCAGGATTGTAATCCCATACTTTTTTTCGCAGCATTATCAATTCTTGAGCAGTACCGTAGCCCTGCACCCCGAAATTCATTACCTCAACATTTTGGCGTCCCTTAACAGTTTCGCAGTTGCCTAACTTTCGTTCCAATTTTGACCAGAAAGTTTGTTCGACAGGTACGTGAATTGCTTCGGTGAAAGAATCGCCCAAAACCGCAACGCGCAAAGTATTTGGAGGTTTTGCTTTTGTATGTTCACGATCGCGCAAACCCTCGCTATTCACCTGCACAAAACTCGCACCTTCCCCATTCCACTCCCCCGACGCGCCCGGTTTCAGCTTCCAGCCCAAATTTGGATCGGAAGTATGGAAACGAGTTGGCGCCGAGTCTACAAAATCTCCTATTTTTGGATAGCCCTCGACTTTAGCAACTCGCAATCCAATTTCGCCAATTACCACCCCCATCAATAAACCACCGAGTGTCAAGCCCAAATTGACACCCAAATTTTTCAACTTGCTCATTATTTCAAAACAGCGTGTAAATAAATGGAGCAATCACAGAACCCTGACTCAATACAATCAAAGCTCCCAAAAAGACTAAAGTCACAATGAGCGGCAACAGCCAATACTTTTGGCGTTCTTTCATAAACGCCCACAAATCTTTGAGAAAATCTAAAGTTGCTTCAAACACTTAAAAAGGACGCTCCATACTAACTTTGGTTCTTTCTTTACTTGGGACGCGGTAAGTATCCATTTTCGGATTTAGTTTTCGCCGCATTGCATCTTCGCCGAAAATCTTTTTGATTGCTCCCATCGGCCAAATTATAAGGTAAAAAACTATCCCTAAGACGATCGGCGTTTCGATTTTGTTAAGAATAATTCCAAAGCGCATCCACGCGTGATAGATGGGATTCAGCGATTTCGGCGCAACTAATCCTAGCACGATTAGGACTGCGCCGATTGCCCAGGGCCACCAAGGTAGAGAATGCCGCCGCAGTAAAGGTACTGCTAAACCGAACAGCACTGCAATCAAGCCGCCAATTAGCAGCCCGAAATCGCGCAAGCCTTTTTTGTCGAGTTTTTTAATTTCGTCGCTCATTAGAAATGGGGAATGGGGAATGGGGAATGGGGAATTAGTTATTAGTTATTCGTTCCAACTAATAACTAATGACTAATGACTAATGACTAATCTAGTTCAAATTCATTTTTCCAAGCATCATCTTGTTTCCAAGGAATTTGTTCGGACTTGGGAAGCAAGTAATTTTCCAAAACCAGATAGTCCATTTCGGTTCGCATGAAACAGCGGTAAGCATCCTCTGGAGTGCAAACAATGGGTTCCCCTCGGACGTTGAAAGAAGTATTTACCACAATAGAACAGCCCGATCGCTTTTCAAAATGGCTAATTAAGTCATAGTACCGAGGATTAGTTTCTTTGTGAACTGTTTGAATGCGAGCCGAGTAATCGACGTGGGTGACAGCCGGAATCTCGGAACGGGGAATGTTGAGCTTTTCAATGCCAAACAACTGCTCTTGTTCGGGAGTCATCGGAATGCGGAGACTGGATTTGACAGGTGCTACCAATAGCATATAAGGACTAGAATGGTCAATCTCGAAATAATCCGCAACTCGTTCGGCTAAGATTGACGGAGCAAAAGGTCGAAAAGATTCCCGATATTTAATTTTCAGGTTCATCACGGACTGCATTTTAGCACTGCGGGGATCGCCAATAATCGATCGACCGCCCAGAGCCCGCGGCCCAAATTCCATCCGCCCCTGGAACCATCCCACCACATTTCCCTGTTCCAAAATTTCAGCCAACTGCGGCATTAATTCAGCATCGTCCAATCGGTGATAGCTGGCTTTGACAGCATCCAAATATTCGAGAATTTCTGCGTCAGTAAACCTCGGCCCCAAATATGAGCCCCGCATTTGATCGTGACAAGTTAAATGAGTAACCGACTTCGCCACAGTTGCCACCGCTTGGTTGGCAGTGAGAACTTCAGTCCTCTCCTCAACCGCTGCGTTTGTAGTGGCAAGTTCAGTTTTGAGGGATTCTATACTATTTGCTGTCGAGTTGGCGCTCACAGTGCGAGTTTGTTCGCAATACTGATACCAAATCGCCAAAGCCGCGCCCAAAGCACCACCAGCATCTCCCGCTGCCGGCTGAATCCAAATATCTTTGAAAATACCTTCCCGCAAGAGTCTGCCGTTAGCAACACAGTTGAGAGCAACGCCGCCCGCCAGACAAAGATAATCGACATCCAATTCTTTTTTAACTGTTCTGCAAAGCCGCAAAACAACTTCTTCGGTAACAACTTGAATCGAAGCCGCAATGTCCATTTCTCGCTGAGTCAATTTTCCTTCAGCTTGGCGTGGCGGTCCTTCAAACAGTTCGTCAAACTTCTTGTTTGTCATGGTTAAGCCAACAGTATAGTTGAAATAATCCATGTCCAAACGGAAAGTTCCGTCATCTTTGAGGTCGATTAAATAGTTGAGAATCTTGTCTACATACTTGGGTTCGCCATAAGGTGCTAAACCCATGAGTTTGTATTCACCAGAGTTGACTTTGAAGCCAGTGTAATAGGTGAAAGCTGAATAAAGCAAACCCAAGGAGTGGGGAAAATCGATTTCCCACTGAGGTGTAAGTTGGTTCCCGTCTCCCAACCAAACCGAGGTTGTGGCCCACTCGCCCACGCCGTCGAGGCACAAAACTGCTGCTTTTTGAAACGGGCTGGGGAAAAATGCCGATGCTGCGTGGGATTGGTGGTGTTCGGTAAATAGCAGAGATGGCAGTTTATTTGTTTTGCAGTTTGCTATTGCTGCCAGATCTCTTTTGAGCATGGTTTTGAGGTAAAGCTTTTCTTTGAGCCATATTGGCATGGCTTTTAGGAAAGAGCTAAAACCTTGGGGTGCGTAGGCTAAATAAGTTTCGAGAAGGCGCTCGAATTTGACTAAAGGTTTGTCGTAAAAGACTATTCGATCAAGTTCCCGCAAATCTATTTTCGCTTCTTTCAAGCAATAAGCGATCGCATTCTTAGGGAATCTGGCGTCATGCTTTTTGCGGGAAAATCTTTCTTCCTGCGCTGCTGCTATAATTTCTCCGTCGCGAATTAAGGCTGCGGCGCTGTCGTGATAGTACGCCGAGATTCCAAGTATGTTCATCGCTCTCCTCACAAATCGCAATGCGTTTGCTTTTGACTATTTAGAATAGCTAACGATTATAGCTGCTTAAGTGCTGATTGGGAATTGAATTTTGGGATCGCCTCTAATTTTACCTGGATCGATGTCGGTGCAAAGTCCTCGGACGATCGGCTATTAGACAGCATTTAAGTTAGCGCCGGCTTATCCTGCGCCCCCAAGCTCTGAAGTAAGTTACTACCGGGAATTGATAAAATTCACCTACCAACCACAGCACAATGCCTAAATGGGACAAAAAAGCTAAGCCTGTCCAAGCTAGGGGCAGCCACGACAACCGGCTGCCGGGAACCGGGGGAAAATAGTAAGCTGAAAGCCCCAGCAAGGTAGTGGGAAGGAAAATTAGACCAATAGCCGCTGCCCAGTAGGGCCATCCGAATTCTACGCCTTCGAGGTGGGCTCCTATCCACTGTTTGCCGTTCCAGTGCCATGTTACCGGCGGTTGGCGATCGGCCATTTGGAGCGATTGTCTTTCAACGCTTGCGGTATAAATGTGCTGGCAGAAGTTGCAAGCTAGGGCGTCCATCAGCGCTAGGGTGGAAATTTGACCGGTGCGGCACACGGGACAGGGATATGTATCTTGAGGGTTGAAAGGTCGGGTTGATTTTTTGAAAAGCTGCATAGATCAGGCTGTTTGTCAAGATATTGAGCGATCTTAACAAAGTACAAAGATTATGGGTTGGCTGAAGGTGGTTTTTGTATCTAGATTGTTGGTGATTTAACAGGTTTTTTCACGCTTACGGGCCCCACGGGTTAATGCGGGTTGATATTAGACCTCTCCAATCATTATTATGGTGGAACAGGCATCCTGCCTGTTCAAGACTAGCAATTCTTGCGATGTCTATTGAATGATTCGGATTAATTGCGGTGATTGTTGCTGTACCGAATTCGGGCTCCTGCCCAGTGAAGTTTTTCCCTCAAAGTGTTGAAATAAGAATAGTTTTCCCGCAAAATGATAAACTTGGCTTCGCAGTCCGCCCTCCGCACGTCTACGCGCTGTCCTGGCCAAATTGCAGTACCCAAAATGCCGTCTGTCCAGAGTTTGGTACTGAGTTCGTAATCTGCTAAAGGCCAAATGCTGACGACGGAACCGGGGGGGAGGACGATCGCCCGACTAGATAAACTCAAAGGGCAAATCGGAGTAACGGCGATCCCCTCCATTCCCGAGTGCATAATCGGCCCGTTGGCAGATGCGGTATAGCAAGTCGAACCGGTGGGAGTTGCCACAATTAAACCGTCGCCTTGATACTGATCGACTACTTCGCCGTCAACTTCCATTTCTAGAATACAGCTCGGCATTCGATCGGCTGAAGCAGGTTTGACACACATTTCATTTAGTGCCAAAAATCGATCGCTTTGGGGTTCGAGATTGCTTCTGTTTCCCTCAAAAACTGTTGCCTGCAACATCATCCGCTTCTGCACAGCATACCTATCTTCCGAAAGTCTGTCCCAAATCTCCTCAGTATTTTGGAAATCCTCAAAAGACTCGGTTAAAAAACCCAGATGTCCCCCCACATTCGCTGCCAAAATCGGAATGCCGTCAGCCGCCAAATTCCGCGCGGCAGCTAGGGCCGTACCGTCGCCGCCCAGCACTACCGCTAAATCAATTGGGCTGTTACTAGAAGCTAAAAACACAGGATACGGGTTATCTTTCGGGCCACTGGGCCCCATTAAAACGTGACACCCGCGACTTTCTAATTGGCGAGCACACTGTTCTGCCCACCGCTGGCTGAGGGTATCTCTGGCTTTGTGGGCGATAATTACTTGTTTTAGTTGCACAACCTATCGATTTTAGATTTTAGATTTTGGATTGTGAGATTTTAGAGTGAGTGAAAGATCTTAAAATGTTCGATTGTCGATCGGCAAATACGGCAATGACATCAACCCTCTGCTCTATCGACACTGACAACTCCCTCTAATCCTTTCTGATTGTAATTTAAATCGCACTCACTGCGGTTAAATTGATAAATATTCATCATTGGGACGATATTGGGATTGCTATCAAACAACTTGCTGACATTTTTATCTGAATAAACCACAGCCCTGCCGCTCGTGGGGTGGTAACCACTAATAACAAGGAAACCCGGACGGTGGCTGTGATGGTGGTGCTGGAAAGGTTGAGGCTACTCAAAAGGTAGTTTGTTGCAATTTATTCATAATCATATACGCGGATCGTCGTATTGTTTCCAAAGTTTATTTTGAGCAGTATTGATCTACAACTAGCAGAAATAAAGGAGGCGTTAATTATGCCTGATAGCATGACGCAAATTCTCAAAGCTGGTCCTCCAGGAAATAAACGCAACATCGCTGTCCTTGGAGACGGCTTCGCAGAAGCCGACCAGAACGTTTATAACCAAAAAGTCAAAGAGATTCTTCTAGATGGAGTGTTCGGTCATGATTATTTCTATGAAGATGCTCAAGCTTTCAACATTTACCGAGTCAACCTGATCTCTAACGATTCAGGGGTCAGCCAGCGAGTTTATGACGAAAAGGGAACTCCCGCCGACCCCAGCGATGACGTAATTGTCAGTACGACCCTGCGAAATACAGCACTTAGGTACATTTTCAACGGTTCTTGGGCGCACTGTTGGTTGGAAGAGGGTGCTAACACGGCAACCCTCGTTCAAAATGCCCTCAACACCTGGGTCCCCGATTACGACCTTGTTTTGATTATCCTCAATGAATCTGGCTTCGGTGGCTGCGCGTGGGGGAATAAACAACACGTTACCCTTGGCTCAAGTTGGGAAGTGATGGCTCATGAATTTGGACATGGGATTGGCAATTTAGCAGACGAGTACTGCCAACCAGGCACTTATATTGGTGGAGAGCCAGGATCTGTCAATATTACCGTCAATAGTAACCGAGCAACGCTCAAGTGGAGGCGATTTGTCAACCCCGCGACCCCAGTTCCCACGGGAGTCAATGCCTCGCCAAACTCGGGAGCCTGCACTAACCATAATCAGGGAACGAAACCGTTAGGTTGGAGCAGTAGTCAGGATGTGGGTCTATTTGAAGGGGCACAATATCGCGACAAGGGTATTTACCGACCAGTGGAAAATTGTCGCATGCGCGGGAACTCGCCCCCATTTTGCCCGGTATGTTACACTGCGCTCAAAGAAAAACATCACCCGTATACGGGACGAACCTTTTCCAAGTGCTATGCGGGGGACTTTAACGGCGACGGTAAGGACGACCTGCTCGTTCATAACGACAACTCGATCCAAATCTACCGCTCCAATGGCTCTAAACTCGACATGGTTTTTAGTGTAGTGGAAAGAGTTCCAGGTTCCTGGCAATTTAAACCGAATGACCAATTCTATATCGGCGATTTTAATGGGGACGGTAAAGATGAAGTCGTAATTTACAATAGTACTGATTGGGGGATGGAATATCTTGGGTTGCTTGTCGATGATGGCAACAATGGTCTAGAGTTGGTTGCTCGTTACGATGACTCGATGCCCGGTTGGCAATTCCAAAAGAGCGATCGCTTTTATGTGGCTGACTTTGATGGCGATGGCAAGAAAGACCTGTTTGTCTTCAACGGTGTGGAGTGGCCTACCCCCTATCTGGGAATGTTGAGGTCTACAGGGTCAGGATTTTCCCTGGTGAAACGCTACGACGGTAGCCTCCCCAGTTGGCAGATGGGCAAGAACGATCGGCATTACGTGGGTGACTTCGACGGAGATGGAAAAGAAGACTTGTGGGTGTTCAATGGCTCAGACTGGTCCATACCGTATTTAGGCATTCTGCGTTCACAGAGTACCTTCCTATCCATGGTGAAGCGTTATGACAATACTCTACCGGGCTGGCAAATGAAACCCAATGACCAGCACTATGTGGGTGACTTCAACGGAGATGGGAAAGCGGATCTGTATATCTTCAATGGGCAGGACTGGTCGATGGCATACATGGGGATGCTCAGCTCGAATGGTGCTTTCCTGAACATGGTGAAGCGTTATGATGACAGCGTTCCTGGTTGGCAGATGCGTAAAAATGACTCTCACTACATTGCCGATATCAATGGTGATGGCAAAGTCGATCTCTTTGTATACAACTGCAAAGACTGGTCGCGGGAATACCTTGGGACGATGATTTCCAATGGTTCTGCTCTAAGCTCTAATTGGGTTGAGGATTGGGTCGGCGAATGGAATTTAGGAGCAGTTGACCAGTTTATTCCTTGTAATTACGAGGGAGTTGCTGGCAAGCG
Organism: Microcoleus sp. Pol12B5; assembly: GCF_036701335.1. Classification (NCBI taxonomy): domain Bacteria; kingdom Bacillati; phylum Cyanobacteriota; class Cyanophyceae; order Oscillatoriales; family Microcoleaceae; genus Microcoleus; species Microcoleus sp. Pol12B5. The sequence goes on from NZ_JAUBQQ010000043.1 coordinate 40,269, forward strand.
CGATCTATTTGTTCATAACCAAAACTGGTTTGGCATGATCCGAGCAAATCCCGTCCTCTCACTCCAGAAAATTTACTACCGCTGGATTCACAACTATCACTACGGTCGCAATTGGTAATAAGAAGGAGCCTAACCATGATTGATAAATTGACATCCAAATCTAGGAGGGAAGAGGAACTGCCTTCCTCCAGAGAGAACGTTCAACTTCCTCAAATGAGTGAGGTAGCCCAAATTCAACCGGGAGTCATGCCCAGCCAGCCAGGATCTGGTAGCGAAGGTCTGAGCTTCATGTCAGCCATATCAGAAGAAGAGGGTATGGGATTGATGGCTCCAGTATCGTTGGAAACCCAGGCTAGACCAGACCAAGTAGAGCAATCAGACAAGCTCATGCAGCAGCAGTTGGCTCAAGAGAAATATATTCGTTTGCGTTTGCATATTGAGAACGCAGAACTTTCTGTCATTGGTGTACGTGTAGTGGAAGGTTCCCTGACTATGGAGAAGCACTTACAAGGTGAGGTACTCTATGAAGTCAACTCTGGTCAGACGCTAATAGCGGTTGGCTCGCTCCCCACACTGGGTGAAGTGCGAGGACTACCATATCCTGATGGTCTTCCAGAACAGCAGATGCATCATATCACTGAGCTATCGAGCGATGAATTTACGGTTCGGATTCCGCAGCAGGATATCTCCTTGGCATCTCTACCGGATCTGCAAATCACCGTCTATCGAGCCAAAGGCGGTGCTCCAGGTCAAGAACTCACTGCTGAACCACTCAGCATACAGTTTGGTGAGCAACTACGTAAGGTCGCTCAACTCCAGGGCATTCACTTGGAGACATTGCCAAACACTCTACAAGGGGAACTACAACAGGCACTCCAATAAACTGTTTCTGACGGAAATTTCTTTCCTCAATAGAACCGTGGATCTGCGTTACCGGGCTCTGCCTGGTAACGAGAAAAATTCCCCATTCTTTAATCGAAAATTGTATTACCCTTCCATACCTCGGGATTTCGGGCGGGGCCATGTAATGCTGGAGTCGGCCGCGAGTAGGCTAGAAACTGCGCTCGCCCCAAAGCGGTTGAGGTGGCTGGGGTCAACAAAATAGTCATTGCGGCCCGGCCACCGCTGCGAAAAGTCGCGGAAAGCGAAGCCTTTTTGTCGCGAGAGTTGCTGCATTCGTTGCCGGAACTGCTGTTCTGCCCGCAGGCGAGTTCCGTCTAAGTAGTCGTTGGTGAGGGGTAAATTGACGAAAATTAGGGGAATTTTGCGAGCTTTGGTAAATGCTACAACTGAGTTAAAGGCTACTGCTTGTTTGCCTCCGAGGTTGAAGTTTTTGTAGTCGCCATCGTACTGACCTGAAACGTAAGCGCGTTCTCGATAATAAGTGTTGGGATTGTACTTGCCCGACATCGCCATGAATCCGTTGGAGTCGATCGATTCTGCCAATTGGTTAAGTTGTCTGATGGCTACTGTTGTGCGTCGCGAGACTGGAATCAATTGTGCTTTATGAGTTGCTGCATTCGCTGCGATCGGTTTTAACTCATATCTTGCAGCATTTGAGGCAACGGGCAAGATGCCCGTTCCACTCGACAGGGATTTGATTGGGGGGTGGGTGTCAGCAATGGGCAAGATGCCCGTTCCACTCGACAGGGATTTGATTGTGGGGAATAGGGGTTGGGCATCTTCCCCGCCCCTGAAAGGTCGATCGACAGATGCCAATGCTTTGCGGAAAGTGTTGTTATCGCATGGCTGCGGGAATCTGTAACACTCGGGAATCACATTCGGTTCATCCAACTCTAGTTCGGGGCGAACGCCTGCGGCTAAAAGTTGACTGCCTTCAGAATCGACGATCGAATTAAAAGTGCGATCGTCCCGGCCGCTGTTAAATGCCCGCACACCATCGGCCCAGACAATCATTTGAGGCAAATGACCGGGCTTCAAAAGCCGCCGCAGTTGAAAGTCAACTACTTGTGCAGTTGCGCCATTGACTGAAAAGTTAAATACTTTTAAGCCCGGACGGCCCCTTTGGGCCAAAGATTGTTTTAGCTGTCTGGGATCGACGCCCTGCAATGCGCGGGAACTGCCGACAATCAAAACATCTGGTGGGCCGACCGCAGCAACGTAGGATAGGTAAAGTTGTAGTTGTTCGTTTAGCAAATCGCTGCTGAAGCTGACTGTACTGGCTTGCGATCTGGTTGCGCTCGCTTGCTGCTGAGAATAAACCAGGTTTCTCATGTACTCGATTACTTTTTTCTCCGCAAACGCCCGTCTGGGACTGCCGGGTGGAACGGCTTGCATCCAAGCGACGGCCTGCACCCACAGGGCCGCTACTTCGTCCCAGTCTTGTTTGGAATTGGCTGATTGAGCCAAATTAGAAGCTTGGGTGGCAAAGTTAATTGACTCCGTGAAGGCATCGTTTTGCGGGCAAGAGGGAAGGCTGAGGGATTTTCTGGTTTTGTTGCGGTTTTGAGCTAACAGAGATGTTGGGGACTGCGCTAGGACTGCGGATTCGTCGATCGAACCCGATGGCGCTGCGGTGTTGGGAGGCTTCGTTGACGAACATCCCAAAGTTACGGCTAATACAGCGGCTGCGGCGCAGGTACGTTTGAGGATGCTGGTGCTGATGCTAGCAATGTAGCGGCGAATCATAAAGCTTTCAGCGATCGCGAAACATTACTAGATATTACCGCAAACTGCCCATTCGTCTGCCGCCGCGATCGTGACTTTTGAGTATTTATGTATGGGATTCGATAACTGCTTCGGCTTGCAGGGCGATCGACCTCAATTTATCCAATGTATCCTGGTCCGCACTCTGCCACAACCCCCGCTGACGAGCTTCTAGCAATCTTTCCGCCATATCTCGCAGTGCCCAAGGATTGTTTTCTTGAATAAATGCCTGTACTTTCTCATCAAAAATGTAAGCCTCTGCGATTCCTTCATACATAAAATCCTCTACACAATTTGCCGTAGCATCGTAAGCAAACAAAAAATCTACAGTTGCTGCTATTTCAAAAGCGCCTTTATAACCGTGTCGCATTGCACCTTCTATCCATTTGGGATTCACAGCCCTGCTGCGATAAACCCGCGCAATTTCCTCCTGCAGTGGCCGCACTTTTGGATTTTCAGGAATCGAATTGTCTCCGAAATAGGTTTCAGGATTTTTGCCTTGCAAATTGCGAATTGCGGCCGTCATTCCGCCTTGGAATTGATAATAATCATCCGAGTCGAGGATGTCGTGTTCGCGGTTGTCTTGGTTTTGCAGAACTATTTGCATTTGGCCGAGGCGTTGTTCAAATGCTTCGGGTGCAGAACATCCCCATTCACTCTGTTTAACTCCTGCTACATCTCCCGGCAAATTTGAGGAACTAGAGGAGGTATAGGCGTAACTGCTCCAATTAATGTAAGCTTTTGCTAAATCGCTGTCGTCTGTCCAGTTTTGAGCTTCAATGATGCCTTGAAGTCCTGCGCCGTAAGCACCTGGTTTTGAGCCAAACACTCGAAATTGCGATCGCCCTTGCGCCTCTTCTCGACTTAAACCTGTAGATTCCCAATACAAAATCTCTTCCTTAACTTGTGCGGCTAAAGGATTATTTTCTGCCGATTCCTCTAAATCAGCCACAGCTTTTACCGCACTGTCAAACAAATCAATTAAATTAAAAAAAGCATCGCGGAAAAAGCCAGAAATTCGCAAAGTAACATCAACGCGCGGCCTTCCTAAAACAGAAATAGGCAAGATTTCAAAATCTACAACCCGGCGCGAAGGGCCATCCCAAATTGGTTGAACTCCTATCAGTGCCAAAGCTTCGGCAATGTCATCTCCCCCCGTCCGCATGGTGGATGTTCCCCACACTGACAAACCCAAAGTTTTCGGATATTCGCCATTTTCTTGGGTGTATCTTTCGATTAAAGTTTCAGCAGCAACTCGGCCAACTCTCCAGGCGGTTTCTGTGGGAATGGCGCGGATATCTACTGAGTAAAAATTGCGGCCGGTGGGCAATACATCTGGTCGGCCGCGAGTGGGTGCGCCGGATGCGCCGCTTGGTATGTGCCGCCCATCTAGTCCGCGCAAAAGGTTGGTAATTTCTTGGTTTGTTTGGAGGAGGGAAGGTAAAAGATAGTTAGTTATCCAGTCTAATTCTTGTTGGGTTGATTCTCCTATTTGGATATTTTTAACCGCAGATAAACACGGATTAACGCGGATATTTTCAATTAAATTATCTACTAATTCAGCGGCTTTTTTTTCGAGTTCTTCTACTAAATCGCCCGCTGTGCGGTTCTGAATTTTTGATGTCGGATCGGCCGTTAACGGATCGAAATCGTAGCCTGAGTCTTCTGCTAGGGCGCGGGTTAAGCCCGATCGCCCGTTGGTGGGATGGCGGGCGATCGCAATTATCAAATCTCTCAACTGTCTACCTTCGGGACACTGCCCGAAAATGTGCAATCCGTCACGAATTTGGGATTCTTTGAGTTCGCAAAGATAGCCATCTGTGCGGGTGATAAATTCTGTAAATTCCGATTTATTTAGTTGTATTCCTAAGTCTTTATCTAAGTTTTCTTTGTTGGTGAGGGCGAGAATGCGATCGCGAATCATGGGCAATCTGGACGGATCTAAACTTTGGGCTTCGCAATATTCATCAATTAAGGTTTCCAACTGCTGCAAAGGCCCGTAGAGTTCGGCGCGAGTCATCGGCGGTGTCAGGTGGTCGATAATCACAGCTTGCGATCGTCTTTTTGCTTGGGAACCTTCCCCCGGATCGTTGACAATGAAGGGATAAAAGTTCGGGATCGCGCCTAATGCCACTTCTGGATAACATTTGTTAGACAATGCTATACTTTTACCCGGAAGCCATTCTAAATTGCCGTGTTTTCCGGCATGAATTATAGCGTCAATTCCCAACTTTTCTCGTAGCCAATAATAGTAAGCTAGATAATTGTGAGTTGGTTCTAAGTCTGGTGCATGATAGTTCAAACTCGGGTCAATTTCATATCCCCGCGATGGTTGAATTCCCACAAACACATTCCCAAACAGAATCCCCGGAATCGGAAAAGACCTATTGTTACTTATAAAATCTTGTGCATAGCTTCCCGGAAGCCCCCATCTTTTACAAATCCCATCCTGTACTTGCTGCGGCAAACTAGCAAAATATTCTTCATATTCTGCCAAATCCAAAGATTGATGAACAGGCCGCAATTCGCGTCCTTCCGGGTCATTTGTCACGCCAGAAGTCAGGAGTTCAATTAACTCGTTGCCGCTAGCGGGGATGTTTTCAATTTGATAGCCAGCTTGCTGCATAGATTTGAGGATTTCGACACAGCTAGCGGGCGTATCTAAGCCGACGCCGTTGGCTAAGCGGGCGTTGCGAGTGGGGTAATTTGCGAGAATTATGGCGATGCGTCTGTTGGCGGCGGGGGTTTGTTTCATCTTTACCCAATTCGCGGTTAAATCTGCTACAAATGAAATGCGATTGCCCGCTGCTACATAGCCTACTACATCTGTTTCTAATTCGCTGTTCCAAGTCTGTACCGCTTTAAAAGAAACAGCCCTAGTAATAATTTTTCCGTCTACTTCCGGCAATGCTACATTCATCGCCACATCGCGGGGAGAAAGTCCTTGTAATTCAGTTTCCCACTGTCCCAAACCGCCGCCGCTGAAGATTGCTTGCAATACAGGAACATCTAAGGATTTTAAACTATTTTGTTCCGGTTCTTGGCTGCTAAAACCGGAGACTGCAAAACTTGTAGTGTTTAGCAATAATTGAATTAGTTCTGATTCTTTGGGTTGAAAATATTCCAGCAATTCTATTTGCAAATCTGGTTCCCGCAGAGAAGACACAAAGACGGGAACTGGTACTAAGTTTCGCTCTGCTAGAGCTTGACAAAGTGCATCAATTGGTGCTAAGTTTCCTGATAAGTAATGAGCGCGATAAAATAAAATCCCGACTTTAGATGTAGAAGTAATATCCCCGTGTCCGCAAGTTGGAGACGATTCAATTTGCTTTTTCCAATCATAAATTCCGACGCGGGAAACTGTTTGAGGCAGGGGCGGACTATAAGCAGTTTTTAGGCAAGTATCGGCGGCAAATTGGAGTGCGTTAACAAAGTTTTGGACTCCGCCTTCTGTGAAATAGCGCCAAAGTTGATTGACTGCTGACAGCGATACATTGGAATGGCTGATTAAATCAGGGTCGGGACTGTCTTCTCCCGGCATTACAATCAGTGAGGCGTTAGTTTTTTGCACCGTTTCCCGCAGAATCTCTAACCCGTAAGACCAATAAGAACGCCCTCCTAAAAGTCTTAAGATTATGACCTCGGCGCGTTCTAAAACTTCTTCGGCATAAGTGTCAATTGTTAGTTGTTGCTGCAATTGAAGCAGGTTTACAGCGCGCACTTTGGGGAATGCTGCCGGCATTTTGGATGCCGCCACTGCGAGAGTTTGAATGTCGGTGTCAGCAGCACTAATAAATACTATTGGTGCTGGGGTTTGCTGAATAAAAATTACTCCTTCTGCTTGAGGGTTCCAACCTCCCGGTGTGGCGGCTATTTTGTGCATTAATTTTTCCTCTATATATAACAAGTCGAAATTAAACGAAGTCTCAGAGGCACAGCATCTGGCTTAATTATGCCACGAAAAAAGCGTCCGCAGCCTCGGAATGCAAGTCGTAGGATTTTGGAGAGGACTTGCATTCCGAGGCCGCGAACCAAATTACATAAAATATAAAAAATTTATAATGTTATAAATAAAACTCCTCCCATCATGATAGCTGCTCCTAAAAATCTTTCCTGAATATCTTTTTCCTTGAAAATGAAATGGCCGAACAGTACACCCATTAATACGCTGGTACGCTTAAGTGCTATTACTTGAACGACTAAAGTCATTGTCAAAGCTTGCATCTGAAAAATGACTCCTAAAGCATTGAAAAAGCCCGTTGCCATTAGCATCGGTAAGTATTGGAGAATTTGGCGCTTGGGGTTAGAGGTTTTGTGCAGTAAAACTGGCAGCAATAGGACGCTCATACTCGTCAATAAAGCGAATACCCAAAAAATTGGGGAAGAGTTTTGCACGCCGATTTTGTCAAAATTTGTTGTAATACTCCAGAGAAAAGCTACGAGTAACATCAATTTTGACCCTGGTTGGTGCAGAAGTGCTTTGAAGGGGGCTAAGTAGCCTTGAGATTTTTCTTTGATGTTTAATAGATAAGATCCCATGACAATGAGAAAAACTCCAATACCATCAAAAAAGTTGGGATACTCGCCGACAATTAACGGTGAGGTCAGCAGCATGAATAAGGGCGTCAAAGCTACCAGTGGCACGGCGAGGGATAAATCCGACAGTTTGATGGCTTTAATGTAGAGGAGAGCAATGACTGCGTTCATGCTGGCTCCGATTAACAAAGCTATCCAAAATTGTTGGTTTAATGGAGGTATTTCTATAATAAATAGCAACGGAGTTAAAAAGACTGCTGTAAAAAATGTTAGCGACCAAGTTACGACATATTCGTCGTTTGCTTTCAGGTTGTGTTTGCTAACAACATCTTTTACTGCTTCAAAAAAAGCGCTCAAAATTGCCAAAATTAACCAAGTCATCCTAAATATGCGCTCCTGACTCGCTCGTCGTTTAGCAAATCTGCTCCAATACCTGTGAGAGTAATATTACCCGCTTCTAGCACGTAACCCCGATCGGCAATTTGCAGCGCTAAACTGGCGTTTTGTTCTACTAAAAGGATTGTAACGCCTGTGGAGCGCAGGTTTTGAATAATTACAAAAATTTCTTTGACGATCGCAGGTGCTAAGCCTAAACTAGGCTCGTCTAATAATAGCAGTTTAGGGCGCGACATCAACGCGCGGGCGATCGCCAACATTTGCTGTTCCCCGCCGCTGAGGGTTCCTGCTAGCTGGCGGCGCCTTTCTGCTAAGCGCGGAAATATCTCAAATTGGCGCTCTAAATCGGCTTTTACTGCCGCTGAGTCCGATCGAATATAGGCCCCCAATTCCAAGTTAGTTAACACCGTTTGCTGGGCCAAAACCCGCCGCCCTTCGGGACTGTGGGCGATTCCCAATTTCACAACTTCGTGAGCTTGACGGCGGCTAATATCGCGCCCGCTATAAAGAATTTGTCCCTGCCGCAAATTAACTATTTTAGAAATTGCTCTCAGGGTGGTACTTTTGCCCGCACCGTTGGCACCGATGAGACTGACAACCTCGCCTGCATTAATCGTGAGATCAATATTTTGTATGGCTTGAATTCCGCCATAATTTACAGAAACATTTTTGAGTTCTAAGAGGATGTTTTTGTTTGTTTTAGGTGGGCTATGTTGCATTTTGTTTGACGGGATTTTTGATAACAAAACTGTCTTTTTTCTAGCAGTGGGCCAGGGTTGAAACCTGGCTCATAGCTGAATTACTCTTCAGATGGCTGGAAGATTCATTTCAGGCTAACTATTAATTTTACTCGTTCCCCGTCAGAGCAGGCAAACATTTAGAATTTCTACGTTTCATCTCCCAAATAAGCCTCAATTACCGCCGGGTTATTCCTCACAACAGCAGGTTCTCCCAAAGCAATAAGCTGACCGAAATGCAACACGGCAATCCGATCGCACAATCCCATAACTAGCGGTACATGATGCTCGATCAATATTACAGTTAAATTGAATTGCTGGCGTACTTCTCGGATAAATTCACTTAATTTATGCTTTTCATTGGGATTCATCCCCGCGGCAGGTTCATCTAACAAGAGTATTTGCGGTTCTAAGGCTAAAGCGCGGGCAATTTCTAAGCGCCTCTGGTCGCCGTAGGGCAAGTTTTTGGCTTGTTCGCCCGCGCGATCGCCCAATCCGACTAAATCCAACAATTCTAAGGCTTTTCGCTGGGTTTTGCGTTCCATTGCGTTAGATGCTGGCAAGCCGAAAATCCCCGCCAGCACCGATAAAACAGGATTGCCCGATCGACTGTGGATGTGTCGGGCGATCGCCACATTTTCCACAGCAGAAAGTTCCCCAAACAACCGGATATTTTGAAAAGTTCTGGCAATACCTTTATTCGCAATTTGATAAGGCTTCAATTGGGAAATATTTTCATTTTGATAAATCAGGTTGCCACTAGAAGCAGGTATCAGTCCAGTCATTAGATTAAAGAGAGTTGTCTTGCCCGCGCCGTTAGGGCCGATTAATCCAAAAATTTCGTGTTTTTCAACTGTAAAAGATACGTTGTTTACAGCAATTAAACCACCAAAACGACGAGTTAATCCTTTTGCCGCTAAAACAGGATTGCTTGTTGAGAGGGTAAGGGGTTCGGAAATCATCAAATATGATAAAATAGTGATTATCTAATTATGCCTCAAATTATGGATGCTCAAAAACTCTTAGAACGAATCACAGTAAATCCCAAGATATTTAACGGAAAACCGATTATTCGGGGTCGCCGTCTTGCAGTTGAGCATATTCTAGGAATGTTAGCCGCAGGCGACACTCCTGAAACGATTCTAGAAGGCTATCCCTGGCTAGAAAGAGAAGATATTCAGGCTTGTCTAGTTTATGCTCACCGACTGGTTAGTCACGAGCGTATCGAACCTCTCTTGGCGGAAGCTGGCAAATGAAAATTCGTAATTGCTCAACTAGGGGAAAAAAGGGAGCCATCAATAGAGAGAGCTTTTTGAATGGATTGATAAGCAGTTAAACC
>NZ_JAUBQQ010000044.1:0-49209 GCF_036701335.1 Microcoleus sp. Pol12B5
TGTTAGCTCTCAAACATATTGATGCTTAAACTCCTCTTGGGGTGGTGCGCTTCAGGCGCACCCCCTGAACGGTTACATTGATAGTATAGCCTATAGATTTTAGTAAGTCCTGACTTAGTAGAGTGCATCACCTGCGATAATCTATTTGATAATAATCTCAATTGGACGCACCCACATCTAAGCCTTGTGATTAAAATATTTTTATTTATTGTTATCATTGATTAATTTTTTATCAAACTCAATATCACCATCTACGGCTTAAGTGGAATTGGCAAAAGTGCGATCGCCCTCAAACTCATCGAACAAACTCAAACCGAATTTGATTATATTATTTGGTTAAGCCTCACCAACACTCCCGCACTTTCTACCCTCCAAACCGAACTCAAGCAATTTTTTGGGCGATCGCAACAACCCCCATTACCCACAATCATCGATTATTTCCGATCTTCTCGCTGTCTAGTAATTCTTGATGACGTACAGAATATTTTTAGTAGCAGTCAATTAGCAGGTCAATATTTAGCAGGCTATGAAGATTATGGCAAATTTTTTAAACAAATTGCTACATCCTCCCATCAGAGTTGTTTAATCCTCCTCAGTTGGGAAAAGCCCAAATAAATCGCGAATTTAGAAGCCGAAAACCTCTCCAGCCGAAGCTTACACCTCAAAGGGTTAGGACAAGAAGCTGCAAAAATTTTCCAACAAAAAGGATTAGTCGATGAGGAAAAATGGTCAGACTTGATCGCCCTTTATCAAGGTCATCCTTCCTGGCTAAATATCATTGCTGCAACTATTTTGGAGCTATTTGATGGTAGCGTTTCGCTGTTTTTATCCGAGGTAAGTGATTTATTCTTAGGTGACTTAGAACCCATCTTAGAATCTCACCTATAGCGTTTATTAGATGCAGAAAAAAAGGCGTTATACTGGTTAGCTACTCAAAATGAAACTGTAAATATTTCCCGAAAAGCTACTGATAGTGAATTATCCCAACCAGAATTTTGGCAAGCCATACAATCTTTAGCGCGACGCGGCTTAGTGGAAAAAGTGTTAGTAGGAACCCGATCGATGTTTTTTTTCAATCCCGTATTCAAAGCATACATTCAGTGCAAGTTAAATCTTCTATAACCTATGGGTAATTTCACCCGATCGCAATGCAATTAAACCACAGAATTACTCTTTTCTATTCTACAACGATCGCATAAAAGCATTCAGCCCATCATATTGATCCGCCATACGCGAATAAAACTCGATCGATCGCAAATCCAACTCCGGCAAAAGTTCGCTTTTACTCACCAAATCATATCCCGTTGGGCGCAAACAATAAACCGAAATTACCCCATCCTCCCAAAACTAAACCTCCTGCACACCAACCCGACTATAGATTTCCAGCGTATCAATTCCACCACTCATCACTGTCACAAGGAAGATGTTACCAAAGAACCGTGCATGGCGGAGAACAAAGAACCACCGAAGACACCAGCAACTCCCAACATAGCGACAGTTAAACTGATGAGGGTTATTAGCCAAGCTGATGTAAGGAGAGACAATGGCGAAAAAAGTCGATCGTTGCTAGGTAGATGGAGATGACAACTGAATTATCCCCGTGCCAACTCCAACCGATATCGGTACAAAGCCACAGGATGCCCCCCAGCAGCAAAATAATCCGGGTCTTGCGGCGACAAATAAATCGCTGTCACCTGATCGGCCTCAATTCTTTTATCCGCAGAATCGCCATTTTTCCCGCATCCAACAACTCGATAAGCCGTTGTTGTCTCCACCTCATTTAAATAAATATCAGACTCTCCCCGAAAAATCTGCTGAGAAATCTCTGTAGACACAAACTCGCGAGGATTCGGCGTCTCAGTTCCCCGACTGGTAACAATCGAAATTAATTGGCGTTCCCCTTTCAAAACAGTAATTTGGCGGTTGGGATTGGTCGGATCGACTTTCACCGAAAGTACGCCACGATCGCCTAAATAAGCCTTGGCAATATTCAAAGCGTTAAAAGTGCGATCGGCTACAATCTTTTGAGTCTTTTTAAATGTATAATTAGAAATCAACTCAAGATTTTTTTCAGGTTGAAATCGCACTTTAAATAATATCGGCTGCTGCAAATACTGGCGGTTGCTTTCAAACCCTGGCGTGACAATATTTGGCGCTAAAGGAGCGGCTAAATCTACCAAAGTGCTAGCAACATTCCAATTCCCCGCCATCCAGTCGGGATATACCAAATCTCCCTTAGCTACAGCGATAGGAGGCTTGCTTTCCCAATTTGGGAAACTTGATATGCGATCGCCCAAAACCCCTGCCCTCGCACCACCACCCCAAAGCAACACCAGTAAAACCAGACAAAAACTCCAAAATACCTTCATACCCAATTACATACCAACAACTAAACTTCTGTCTCTCTTTCTCTTCTTTATCTCTTCCCTGCGTTCTCTGCGCCCTCTGTGGTTCATTAATTGAAAAATTAGACAACCAACCAGTTAAACATGATATTTTACACCATTTTTATAAACAGGCAAGATGCCTCTTGTACAAAAATAAATGTTCTGCTGGTGGGGAGTAGGGGTTGGGTATCCTGCCCGCCCCCGATCTATAATTTAAAAGTGGAAAAACCTATGATTTAAAGCGCCTCAACAGGTTTGGGTTCCCAAAGTTCCCCGTATTTTTCCTTCAATTCTATCCAATTTTCCACCTGTCCTGGTTCGTATTCCCCCGGCTTTCCCCACTGCAAAAACGCGCTCAAAGCAGCCTCATTTTGTTCGTCCAGAAAACGTATTGCATACGTAGTGAAATTGCCTCTTTTTGCCTCACCAGTTTCAAACTTAACCTGTTTTATTTTGTCCATATTTAGGTGAAACTCAAATATTTCGGCGTGCATATTGGCATATTTACCCTTCGGCAACTCCGCATAAAACAGCTTGTGAATTGAACCGCGCACTTCCAGCACAGCCGCGCTGCTAGTCACGATTAAACGCAGCGTTCCCAATTGTTCGCAAGCTTCTAAGAATTCTTTCAGATTAGGCATAATTTAATTTGGGAATTGGGCATTCGGAATTGGGCATTGGGCATTGATTATTGGTAATTTAAAACAACAATAACTAACAACCAACAACTAATGACTAATGACTAATGACTATGTTTCGTGCAGTTCGTAAGCAGCGACAATCCGCTGGACTAGAGGATGTCGCACCACATCCGCCTGAGAGAATTCGCAGAACGCAATGCCTTCAACGTTGCGTAGAATGTTTTGGGCGACTGACAATCCCGACTGTTGGTTTGGTGGCAAATCTGTTTGAGTGATATCCCCCGTTACTACCATTCTTGATCGAAAGCCCAGACGAGTCAACACCATTTTCATCTGAGCCGGCGTCGTATTTTGAGCTTCGTCCAAAATTACGAAAGCATTGCTGAGAGTGCGCCCCCGCATATAAGCTAAAGGAGCTACTTCGATCAAGCCTCTTTCCATTAAATCGGCCATTTTTTCAGGGTCGATCATTTCTTGCAGGGCGTCGTAAAGCGGGCGCAAATATGGATCGACTTTTTGCTGCAAATCTCCGGGCAAAAACCCTAATTTTTCGCCAGCTTCCACCGCTGGCCTCGTTAAAATCAGTCGTTCGTACTGCTTGCTTAACAGCGCTTGCACGGCGAAAATAGCTGCTAGAAATGTTTTGCCGGTACCAGCGGGGCCAATGCAAAATGTCAGGTCGTGTGTGCGTACTGCTTGAACGTATTGCCGCTGCTTGAAGGTTTTGGCTCTAATTTCTTCGCCGCGGCGGGTTCTGGCGAGAACGTCTCGCTGTAAGTCTTGTAAATCGCCTTGGCGGTTGGTATCCAAAGCTTGGCGCGCCGTCTGGATTTCAACTCCGGTAATATTTTTGCCGGATTTCCAATAGTCGGAGAGCGATCGCACTAATTTATGACACAATTCTACTTGACTTTTTGTGCCAGAAATCAGCAGTTCTTGCCCTCGCATTACCAGGGTAGCACCGGTTTGCTTAGAGATCATTTTCAGGTTTTCTTCTTGATTACCGGCCAGCGACATTGCACTTTGAGTGCTCGGTAACTCTATTGTTAGTTTTTCATTCATGCCAACATAATCTCCTCCAAATAAGCAATTAAAAGTTAACAACTAAACGTTCAACCCGTCACTATTTGCGAACAAAAAGACGCCCGTTACTAGGTTTTACCTAGTATCTAAGGCGTCTTTTAGATTTAGCTCCCAAATGAGTTTGGTGCTTGAGGCACAAATCAAATCTCCCTTCTATTAAGTCAGGCAATTTTAGATTTTAGATTTGAAATTTTAGATTTTAGATTAACCTGATGCCGCTGACATTTGAAATTTAAAATTTTACATTTGTTTCCGATCGCAAAACCGGCAATTTCAAACCAAACGGGGCTTGTAATACAAACTCTACAACAGGCAATCTAAAATCTAAAATTCTTTCTGGGTTCTGCAGTTAGTTAATAACCGGGAGTATTTCTGCTCGTTCTAAACGTAGGTGTGTTAGTACGGCGAGGTTGTTCTCTCGGAGTTCTGCTAGCTAAGGGACTCGGCGACGGAGGTGGCGTCCGGGGTCGGAAGTCGCCTCGCTGCTCCCGCGAGCCACGATCTGGCCGATCGCGATCTGGGCGGTCGCGATCCGGGCGATCGCGATCGCCCCTGGGCGGGCCAGATCCACGATCGCCCGCTTCACCATCGTATATATCTAAGTAGAGCGACTGACCCGCCGTTTGCGCCACCGCTTCGAGCGTAGTTCTAATCGCCTGAATATTGCGTCCGCCCCTACCGTAAACCCGGCCTTTGTCGGGATCTTCAAAAGCCAGCCTAACCCAGACCCGCGATTGGCGCGGGTGCAGTTCGCAATCAACCCGCAAAGAGCCTGGGGTCTCTAAAAAAGGCCCAATTAAAAACTTAACCAGTCCAGCGTAGTTTGGACTAGCTGACTGTTGCTGTGCTGGATTCAACGTTGGCTCCGGCTCCGACTTGTTCAAATACATGGGCTTTTCTCAGGATGTCACGCACGGTGTCAGTTGGCTGAGCGCCTTCTTGCAGGCGCTTGACAATCGCTGGAACATCCAGCCTGGTTTCGTTATTTCTGGGGTTGTAATAGCCGAGCTCTTCTAGGGGACGGCCGTCGCGGCGAGTAGAACTGTTCATCGCTACAATCCGGTAGCTGGTCTCGCGTTTTTTCCCGTATCTCTTCAATCGCAGTTTGATCATCTTCTTGCACAATAGTCTTGTTCCAATTCTAAGCTATTTTGTCAGTGCTCCTTCCCCAAACCCCAACTCAACCCCTATTTCTTAACCTCCGACCAAAATATCGCTACGATTTGCTGCCCCCAAGGCAGGTCTGGCGCCGTCAATGTGCGGTGTAATTGCTAGTGGCAAAATCGATGCAGTTCCCCACTGCTGCACCAATTTTTGCAAAAATATATCTTGCTGCGCTCTCAAAGAGTCCCAATCAGTGCCGCGATTAATAATTGCAAACCAAACTAAACCCCGATCGCGCGTGGGTATGGCTCCAGCCAAAGCAATCACCGTGTCCAAAGTACCAGTTTTCACCACAGCCGATCGCGGAATGTGTCGGTGTTCCAAAGTTCCTCGATCGCGCCCGGACACCGGAAACAAGTCAGCAATCGTCAGCCCAGTAGTCTGAAGGTTGCGGGCGATCGCCTGCATCATCCCACAAGCCGCCCTCGGAGACATCCGATTTTCCACTCCCAATCCCGAACCGTTAACTAATTGAAGTTCCTCCTCCGGCACCCCCGCAGCCCAAGTCGCTTGCTGCTGCACTATTTTTGCCCCGCCCAAATCGTCGGCCAGCATCTGAGCTATTTCATTATCACTGTGGACGTTCATCTGCTTGAGAATTTCGGCTAAAGGGAGCGATCGGCGCTTCAGTAGCAAATGCCCCGAAGTCACAAATTTCTCAGCAATGACGCTGCCGGCAACCGTTACTTGCGGCTTTCTAGTTCCCGGAGCCATCTTAGAATACATTGCCACCACGTCCGCAGGCCAATTGCTACCCTCAAGAGCTTGCCGCAGTATCTCCCCGGCAGCCAAAGGATCGGACTCGTAATTCATGCGGAAATTGCCTGTCACCACCAAATTTCCCGCCACGCGCTCGATACCCATTTGATTGAGAGCATTGCCCACGGCGATCGCCTCCTCCCACACAAACAGCGGATCGCCCCCCCCGCTGACCACCAAATCTCCCTGCAACACCCCATTCCTAATCGGCCCAGTTCCCCGGAACCGCGTTTCAAACTGATAATCAGGGCCCCAAGTCTCTAGCGACGCCAGAGAAGTTGCAATCTTAGTCAGCGAAGCCCCAGGCATCAGCGTCTTCCCCTGCTGACTTACCAGTGGCACCATTCCCGCTTGCACCCAAATTCCCTGATTTCCATCAATCAGGTTTTTGTCTTTCAACTCTTTTAAATATTCCCGCACTGTCGCTTCTGCAGGCAAGTCTGGATTTGCCGCATTTATTCGCCCAAAAGCCAAATCTTCGGCCACCACTAACCCGGGTATCCCTCCCCGCCAAGCCAGCACTGACGCAGCATTAGGCGCGGCAGTGCCTACCCCAGCCATGTCCAGCCACAGAGACATCATCCCTGAGCTAAATAAATCCAGCATTTTTTACTCCTAAAGTCAATCGATTTGAGATTTGAGATTAAAGAATTGAAGAAAGCGCTCCCACTGATAAATCCGGGGGCAAGTGATGAGGATGGGGAGCTTTTTTCTTGCTCCACGGATGAATCCGGCGTTCCCGGACTAAAGTGCTTGCGGTCATGTAAACTATTTCATTGATTTTTTCAATATGCCGTCAAAAATAGTAAAGTAGTGACAAAACAAGTTCTATCAGAGTAGTCGGAAATAAGAATTGTCCGATCGCCCTAGCGAGCGGATTTTAGTTCTTTATTCAGACTTATGGATTCACGCTCCTGACTTCCTGGTAGAATTTTTAGTGTTTCTCAAACATTGGTCAATGGGATCGACACGCGCAAGAATTGCAATAGACGCTATGGGTGGGGATCATGCCCCCGCCGAGGTTGTAGCTGGAGCGCTTAAGGCACAAGAAGAATTAGGCGTAGAGATTTTGCTCGTGGGCGACCCGCAGCAAATAGAAGACTCGCTCCGGCAACAAGACGCGATCGGCCGCGTCTGTACAGGTCAGCTAGAAATCGTTCCTTCTGAAGGAGCGGTGGAAATGCACGAAGAACCTTTGAGTGCCCTCAAACGCAAGCCCAACGCTTCGATTAACGTAGCGATGAACTTGGTAAAGCAACAGCAAGCTGATGCTGTGGTGTCCGCCGGTCACTCCGGCGCGGCAATGGCTGCTGCCCTGCTCAGGTTGGGCCGGCTCCCCGGAATCGATCGCCCTGCGATCGGTGCGGTTTTGCCGACAATGATACCGGGCAGCTCTGTACTCATTCTCGATGTCGGCGCTAACGTGGACTGCCGCCCCAAATTTTTGGAGCAGTTCGCTCTTATGGGAACTATTTACAGCCAGTGCGTGCTGGGCGTCGCCGAACCTAAAATCGGCCTGCTCAACATTGGCGAAGAACCTTCTAAAGGCAACGACGCCGCAGTGCGAACTCACCAGTTATTGGTGGACAACCCGAACATTCCTTTTGTGGGCAATGCCGAAGGCCGCGACGTGCTGTCGGGGAAATTCGACGTGATTGTCTGCGACGGGTTTGTCGGCAACGTGTTGTTGAAGTTTGCCGAAGCTGTGGGCGAAGTCGTAGTCCAGGTGCTTAAGGAAGAGTTGGTCAAAGGACTCCAACATCAAATGAACGACCCTATGCTGCAAAAAAGCTTGCAAGGATTCAAGCAGCGGGTAGACCACGTTGAACACGGCGGCGGTTTGCTATTGGGCGTTGCTGGAGTTTGCATTATCAGCCACGGTTCGTCTCAAGCTGGCTCGATTTTTAATGCCATTCGTTTGGCGAAGGAGGCTATTGACAACCAAGTGCTGGAGCGAATTCGATCGTCCAATAACCAAAGCGCTCTGGAACAAGAAGCTGTGAATTAGAGGCAGTAAGTAGGAATTAAAAATTAAAAATGTAAAATTAAAAATGTCAGCTTAAACCAACTGTTTTGCTTAAAAAAAGTAATTTCAGAAGTTTAAAAAATAATTTTAATTGGTAGTTTTTAATTTTTAATTTCTAGATGGATCGCTCATAAATGGAGAGGAATGTTGCAGCAATCAGGGTTCGGCATTGCCGTCACAGGTAGCGGTTCTTGTACACCGCAGGTTTCGCTGGATAATAACGGTTTGAGTCAGATAGTAGAAACTTCTGACGAGTGGATTGGCGCGCGGACGGGCATTCGTTCCCGCAGGCTGGCGGACGATCGCACTTCTTTGTGCGATTTAGCCACAGAGGCATCTCAAAAGGCGATCGCCATGGCAGAAATTTCGCCGACAGATATCGATTTAATTATTTTGGCGACTTCGAGTCCTGACGATTTGTTTGGCACTGCCAGTAAAATTCAATATCAATTGGGCGCGACAAAAGCTGTGGCTTTTGATTTAACAGCAGCTTGTTCGGGCTTTATTTTTGGTTTAGTGACAGCCTCGCAGTTCATTCGGACAGGGGTTTATCAAAATGTTTTGCTGATCGGAGCAGATATCTTATCTCGCTGGGTGAATTGGTCGGATCGGGGTACTTGCATTCTATTTGGAGACGGTGCAGGTGCGGTGGTATTGCAAGCTTCGGAAGTCGATTCCTTTTTGGGATTTGAAATTCGCAGCGACGGCACACAAAATTCGTCTCTCAATTTGGCTTACAAAGCCGAGTCAAAAGAATTAATTGAGGGCGTCAGCGTCGGAGTTGGCGGATTTGAGCCCATCACAATGAATGGTCAAGAAATCTATCGCTTTGCCGTGAGAAAAGTGCCGGAAGTCATAGAAAAAGCTATGTTTCGGGCCAATATCAGCGTCGCCGAAATTGACTGGCTGTTGTTGCACCAAGCCAATCAGCGGATTCTCGATGCAGTTGCCCAAAGGCTAAAGATTCCCCCCGAAAAAGTAATCAGCAATTTGGCGCATTACGGCAATACCTCAGCGGCTTCAATTCCCCTTGCCTTAGACGAAGCCGTGCGTCTGGGTAAAGTTAAAGCGGGCGATACTATTGCTGCTGCTGGTTTCGGTGCAGGTTTGACTTGGGGGGCTGCGATTTTTCAATGGGGAAGGTAATATTTGGCGGCCGGTTGTAAACTGGCTCCGGTTATTGTCGGGAGTTCGATCGAGTAAAATACAAATCCTTTAACACGCCATACATAGGGCAAGGTTCGCAGCGGTGCACCACCTGGACAGCAGTTATTGACAAGCGCGTGCTGAAATGGAAAATCCTCTATTCTTCGATCGACTTTCCCCGGCTTGAAGCTTGAAAATTGTGCTACGGCTATTAATCAGATTCAAGTAGCAAAAAAAAATAAACCTGGTAAAAATCGCAGTTAGATGTTATAATTTTGAGTCGCGAGTAGATAGTTCGTTAACCGAAAGATAGCGGATACCAGCGAGCGAACTTAGAAGCGGGAAAGAAAGAATTTTTGCAATCACCAATTAGCAACCACCAATTAGCAGATTACCGGAAAAATGACTAAAACAGCATGGGTATTTCCCGGACAAGGTTCCCAGGCGATCGGGATGGGTGCAGACTTATTAAACTTGCCAACAGCCAAAGCCAAATTTGAGCTCGCTAAAGAAATTTTAGGCTGGTCTGTCCCGGAAGTTTGCCAAAAAGAAGAAGCAAAACTATCTCGGACTCTCTACACTCAGCCTTGCTTGTTCGTAGTAGAAAGTATTTTGGCCGACTTAGTGCGAGAAAAAAGCGATCGGCCAGCGGTAGTTGCCGGTCACAGTTTAGGAGAATATGTTGCCCTCTACGCAGCAGGCGTCTTTGACTTTGAAACCGGATTGCGCTTAGTCAAACGCCGCGCCGAACTCATGGACACTGCCTCCGGCGGTCAAATGGTGGCTTTGATCGGGTTCGACAGGCAGGAACTAGAATTGCAAATTCAATACAGCCGAGACGTAGTGCTGGCAAACGACAACAGCGAAGCACAAGTCGTGATTTCTGGAACGCCCGCAGCAGTAGAAGATTTGCTGGCCAAAATCAAAGTCAAACGGGCCGTTAAATTGAACGTTTCCGGTGCGTTTCACTCTCCCCTGATGGCATCAGTGGCGGCAGAGTTTCAAGTAGCCTTAAAGTCTGCAAGGTTTTCCGATGCTAAAATGCTGGTGCTCTCGAACGCAGAACCCTCAGCCACTACCAGCGCAGCCACTTTAAAGCAGCGGTTGACTCAGCAGATGACCAAAGGCGTGCGGTGGCGAGAAATTTCTCTGCAATTGCCACAACAAGGAATTGATCGCGTAGTGGAAATTGGCCCGGGCAAAGTTCTCACAGGTTTGATCAAACGAACTTGTCCCGATTTAGCGCTGGTAAATGTTAGCAGTTTTGCAGATTTGCCCGCTTAATCTATTTTTAGCCTGTTATTAAACGGCAGGTTATAAAATTTAGAGTTAATTGGTCCGAAGATTGCCCAAAAATGAATCGCACAACAGGCAAATCCGAATATTGCCTGTTGTGCAAATTGGGGATAGGCGATCCAGACAGTGAGAAAATATTAATCAAAAATCGAGAAATCGATCGACCTGACCGAAAGCATCTAGGATACAAGCCCCCGGATTCATTCCTTCGGAGACTAAGGACCCAGAAATAAAAAACCTGTATCCGATGAAACTTGCCCCCCGAATTTATCCGTGGGCTCAATGCTTCAATTCTAAAATCTAAAATCTAAAATCTAAAATCTAAAATCGATTGACCGGGCGATCGACAAATCCTGATGTAAACTAGGCATAAAAACCAAGCTTATCTGGTATTTATATGAAAAAAGTCCTTTACTGGTTGATGGGCGACAAGGCAGGCAGAACCATAGTAGGTGCCTGGAATTGGATGTGGGGACTGCCCGTAGAATCCGGCGGCCAGGTGTCGGTGGCGGTAGCCGAAGAGTCGCTGCGATCAATGCAAGAATCAGTGCAAAAGCTAGCAGCAGCAGTCTCCACCCAAGTTGCAGCCTACCAACGCGCCAAAACGAAATATGAAGAAAAAGTTAGGGAAATGCAAACCGTAGAGCGCCAAGCCATCACAGCCAAGCGCAACGGCAACGAAGAAGCAGCCCGCTTGGCAATGTCCAAACTAATTCAGACAGAACAAATTCTGCCGCAGTTAGAATCCCAAGTCAAACAAGCCGAACATTACGTCAACGCTTCCAAAGACAAGCTAAATCGAGAACGGATGAAGTTGGAAGCCTACAAAACCGATATGCAAAATATGAAAGATATGGCTGAGATTAACGAAGCCCTTCGAGCCATATCCAAAGTTAACAACGACCTCAGTATCGATTCAGCTCGATCGCAGTTTGAGCAAGCCAAAAATGCCGTCCACGGCCGCAACCTCCAACAGCAAGCTTTAGCAGAAATATCTGAGAACCCCCAAGAAAGACTTCAGGCAGAATTAGAAAATATGACCTTAGACGATGAAGTTAATCGCAGGCTAAAAATGTTAGACGGCTCCAACAACAAAGAACTTCCCAGCTAAGGAGAATTTTATGGCTAAGAGCGGGCCTCCCCCCATAGTTTTTATCCTGTTATTTCTGTTACTCGCCGGTGGCGGTTGGTTCTTTTTTCTGAACAAACCAGCAACACAGGATGCTAATAATACACCCAGTACCACACCCTCAGGCGATAGTGGAGCCAATCTGCCTCCCGTAGCGCCAGTAGTCGGCGGTGCTTCGCCTGTTCCAGGCACTTCTTTTGCGCTTCCAGCTTCCGTACCTGCGGGCACGGCAGTGAGAATTGACGGTTCTACCAGCATGGTGACAATCAATCAGAACCTCAAGAACGGCTTTCAAGGCAAGTTTTCCGGCACGACAGTCGATACCAAAGCGAACGGTTCTGCAAAGGGAATTCAGGATTTGGCGGCGGGAACAGCCGATATTGCAGCGGTATCGCGACCTTTGACGGCTCAAGAACAAGGTCAGGGTTTAGCAGCGGTCCCTGTTGCCCTAGATACGATCGCCCTTGTAGTTGGCATTAACAACCCGTTTAAAGGAGGTTTAACTTCCGCTCAAGTTCAAGATATCTTCAAGGGAAATGCTCAAGACTGGTCGAATGTTGGCGGCCCGGCAGGCCCGATTAAAGTAATTAACAGACCGGCAGTTAGCGGCACTCACCAAACGTTTAAAGAACAAGTGCTCTCTGGCGCTAATTTTGGCACGGGGCCCAATATCACTAAGCTCGATCGCGAGATGCGACAACTCCCCTGCTGCAAGCTTTAGGCAACAACGGCATTGGCTATGCGACTTTCGCTCAAGTAGCCAATCAGAAAACAGTGCGCGTTGTTCCGGTCAACGGTGCGACGCCGGATGCCGGTAACTATCCTTACAAGCGGCAGTTGTACTACGCTTACAAAAATCCTCCTAGCCAAGCAGTTAAGGATTTCTTGGGCTATGCGACTTCTTCGGAAGGACAAAAAGCCATGCTGGCTGGAAATTGAGCCTTTACAAACGTCCGACATTCAGTGAAATACTCCGCCAGACTTCAGTCTGGCGCTACACAAGCTTGCGTCCGCGCCGGCGGACTTCTTGTTTAACCCACGTAGGTGGGTTTTGTTTGTGTAGGCGCGGTTTCCAACCGCAGGCAACGCGGGGTCTTTTTCCTTAAGTTGACACCAATGGTGCGCCATTAGCACTCTACAAACCTCAAAATACTATTCCTTTGTCCTTGCTGAACTGATAGGCTAATATTCGATGTAATTTAAAATTTAAGGTTTTTCTGTGAGCAAAAGTCGCGAACCAGTCGAAAGTTTACTTCTCTACTATTTATTCAAATGGTCAATTGTCAGCCCGATGCTGCACCTATACTTTCGAGGCCGCATCTACGGTGCAGAAAATGTTCCAGCAGAAGGGCCGGTGGTAGTAGTCAGCAATCACGCCAGCGATTTTGACCCGCCAATTTTGTCGAATTGCATGAGGCGACCTGTTGCATTTATGGCAAAGGAAGAGTTATTTAAAGTTCCTATTTTGAAGCAGGCAATTACGCTTTACGGTGCTTATCCAGTCAAGCGGGAAAGTGCCGATCGCAGTGCAATTCGCTCCGCTATCAACTCTTTGGAAAATGGCTGGGCGACGGGTGTATTTTTGCAGGGAACTCGCACCCCAGACGGCAGAATTACTGAACCGAAATTAGGTGCTGCGCTGATAGCTGCTAAGGCTAAAGCGCCGCTGTTACCTGTTAGTTTGTGGGGAACTCACGCGATTTCGTCGAAAGGTTCGGGAATTCCGCGTCCGGTGCCGCTGACGGTACGAATTGGCAAGCTAATTGAAGCGCCCGGTTCCTCGGATCGCGAGGAGTTGCAAGCGTTGACTCAAAGATGTGCGATCGAGATTAATGCCATGCACGATTTGGGTCGCTGATTTTATAACTTTTGTTGCTGTTTTTCAGGTTATATCTACAGATAGATGAATGCTGAAGATAAACATCGAAAAATATCAATATAAGTGATTGACAACAAGCGCAATAATTAGGCTTGAATTTGAGTTTAATTTGACAGGGGATAAGAAGAAAGATATGGTAACAAGCAATCAAACCCGCGCGTTGGGATTGTTTTCTAACCGCGAAGATGCCGAGCAAGCTCTAACAGAATTGAAATCTTCCGGGTTTCCAATGGATAAAGTTTCGGTTGTTGCTAGGGATGCAGGCGAGGCTGTAGGCGAGACTGAAACGATCGCTCAGGTAGGCGATAAAAATCTAGACACAGGAGCAGGAGTGGTAGCAGACACTCTGACAAATAGTGCTTTAGCCACCGTGCTAGTGGGTCTCGGAAGTTTAGCTATTCCCGGAATCGGGCCGATGATTGCAGCGGGCACTTTGGGCGCCTCACTGGTGGCTAGCGTAGCAAGCACTGGGGTCTCGGCGGCGGCTTTCGGTGGGGTGGTGAAGGCCTTGACTGACTTGGGAATTCCCGAAGAAACAGCTAGAACTTACACCGATCGCCTGCACGCGGGCGATTATTTGGTAGTAGTAGATGGCGCTGAGGATGATATTAGTCGGGCTCAAGGGGTTTTCAGCAGTCGGGGTATTCAAAATTGGGGCGTTTTTTAAACAGGAATTGTGCACCAAGTCTATCCCTAGGGCGATGCACACCTCACCATTAGTGAGAACAATCAGCTCAAATTTAGTACCCGACTTTTGTTTGAAAATTAGTTCCTCAATCCCCCCTAACTTAAAAAGGGGGGAACCGGAAACAGTCTTTCCTCTGCCGGGAAGGGCATTGAAATTCGGATAAAACCCCGACCTAGACGTGGTTTTAGTCTTAAGTTGACATTCATTCATTGCCCACCCGCTGCCTACAGGTAAATTATTGATTTTTATCGCTCATCTTTTGATGCTGAGGCGGTGACATAAGCGACAGCTAAAGGTGAAATTTTTTCTGTAACTGCTGCGATAACTTGGCGATCGAAGTCAGTCCAAACTCTGGGGCGATCGAACATACAAGGCTGCAAAACCCCCCACAATAAGCCGTCAGCACAAAGGTGAGCGTGTATCAAAGCTCGATGTCCGAACTCTTTTGCCTCAAAATTTTTGTTGACAACTTCAGGATTGGCTGTCTCAACATCCTCAACAAAAATCGACGGTTCAGTTCGCAAAGCTGCTGCAAATAAAGGGTCTTCTTCCCCTAAAGATTCGGGTTCTTTTTTCCATACCGCGTCCCCAATCTCTGGAAAGTTCGAGTTGCGACGCCAGCAGTAAGGTACTCTGCCCCTTTGCGTTTCAGGATTGCGGAGGTAGAGAAAGACCCGATCGCAATTTAACACCTCGCCTAAAGCCGGCAGCAAAGCGGAAAAAACATCATCCGGCGTTTTGGTGTCACTCAAAATTTTATCCAGAACTTGCGGCAGAATTTGCTCGGTCATTAATTTTAGCTTTTGAAGTTCATCTACTAATTTTAAACTACTCCTTCTTTTCTCTTCTGTTCTTTTACGCATTTGTCATCAGCATCTTCGCGTTTCCTTAAATCGCGATAGGAGAGAAGTTTTAAAACCAGAGGGAATGGAAAAAAACTAAAACTTGCTTAATCCTTCCCTTTGTTTATTCAATTCTGGCTTGGCTGAAGTTAGCACCCGTATAACCGGTTGTGAGCCAAAGAATAGCCCTAGCGCCGTCGCGAACAGCTTTTTCCACCGGTTCGGGGGTTCGCCCAGACGGAACTGCCACAGGCTTAAAACTAATGCCTCGACTGCCGAGTACGATTTCGCCGATAATCTGAGCTCGCCGCATATGATCGTCAGAAGTGATCAAATACACGCTCTCAATCCCTTGAGCTTTCAATTCATCTACCAGGGTAGTAAAATTTGTGACCGTATCCACCGCTCTGTAGTCTAAGTGCAGGCGATCGGACTCAATTCCCGCTTCTGAAAACACCCATTCCGCGAACTCAGGATTGCTCCCAGACGACACCCAAATCGGCAATTCAGGATAATCCAGAGCAAATTTAGCGGCAAACACCTCTCGCTCCGTAGCCCCACCTAGAACTAACAAAGCTTGGGGTCTCTGAAATTCGCTCTTAACCTGCTGATAGCCAAACCAGCACGCCATCAAAAGCCCTACTAGGAACCAAAAACTGCGTGAAGTGTTCAAACGCTTGTAACGCTGCGTGTTTGAATTGATTTTTAACCACATCTAAACCTATAAAAATTTTATGTAACTCACAAAGGAACCATAACAAAAAATACCGCACGTATAGCCCACTAACAGGAATTAAATATTAAAAATTAAAAAAGGGTCGGGGGATCATAGGATTTTAGATTTTAGATTTTAGATTTTAGATTGACTCTACGCTTATGTTGGGGGCTTAAACGGGGGATTTTAGATTTTAGATTTCAGATGGACTCTAGAGAGAGAGGTTCTGCGTAAGTCCTCGTCTTCCAGCAAGTATTCGTCTGTGGGCGAATTCGTTAGCGGATATGCAAAAAAGAGGGGCAAAACTTAAGCTTCCCCCTCCTGCTTTTAATTTTTCTTGATTTTTAACGGGACTGGCCGGGTTCGAACCGGCGGCCTAGCGCTTCAGATTTGTGTGAGTTTCCCCACTCTCTGGACTATACCTTCACCATATGCTTGCAGCTTTTAGGTGGTGACCGTCTAGTCTCTAAACCTTCCTGATTTCAATATAGGCGATCGCATAATCGCCCTGAACTCAGGCTTGGCTTGGTATTGCCTTAGAGCCATAGAAACCCATGAACTCTTTAGGTTTCACCAAATTTGACCACATTCACTCCCGGAGTTTCCTCGCAGGGTGCCCGATTCTTCAGGAGGCGCTTGCTCTATCCATCTGAGCCACAGCCCCAGTTGCTAAACCGTTTTGATTATAGCAGTTAATGTCGATTTTGAATTTTTTATTTTGGATGATCACCGATCGCCAGTTGCCAGTTTCGCAGCGATGCGGGCAAAGTTTTCTGCTGCGGTGAGTTTACCGGCACCGTAACAGGCGCGCTGTCTCCATGCAGTGACGGGGAGATGTCCGGGGGGAGCATCTTCGTTGAAGGAGAGCTCGCTGTAATATTTCCAATTTTCCTTGACTCGCCAGCCGACTCGATCGCAAAATTCAGTATAATTTGCCTCGGTACTTTCCCAAATCTGCTGCTGCACGCTCAACCCGAACCGCCCGCTGCTGTATTGTTGCCAAAGTTGGTCGATCGTGCGAAGGTCTGTAGGAGGAAAACTGTCAATATCGGCTGCACTCAGCCAGCCTTCGTCTTCCCTGACAGCGATTTGCAGCAAGATTTCCCAAGTGTGTTCGTCAGCTTTGCGCCATTTTCCGGTTTCTAATAGCTTTGTCAGTTGGCGGTAGTCCATCCCCACTTCCGAGATAGCCGGAGTTGACTCAGTTATGGCGCCGATTTTGTCTTCCAGCCGCAGTAGAGTGCTGACAATCAATTCGGGATTTAGTTGTTCGAGGCGGTACAGAACCCATTCTAACTGAGATTGAATGTATGTGCGGGCGATCGCACCTTGCTGCAATTCCCCCTGCAACTCATCTAATTTGGTTGACCAATTTTGTTGATTGCGAGCCAATTCCCACATTTGTTTGGCCCACTGCAATCTAACTTGTTCTTTTTTTAAATAAGTTTTGGAAGGCTTAGCACGCTGCGGGTAGGGAGTCAAATCCCAGCCGCAAATCGAGCAAAACTCTGCTTTTTCTTCTATGTATTCAGCACTGCACACTGGACAGTTAGACATCTTGCCATAAATTTGCTTGCCAAGTAATTATATAGCCTTTCTCAAAAAGGTGAGGTACGAATTTTGACATGGAAAGCTTGACAATATAGGGTTTCTGTATACCTCATTTATCTGAGAACTGCTATATGACATCCGGTAAATTAACCATAATTTGATTAGGTACGCACGGAACTCCGTACAATTACAGTTTATCTGTAGTAATGTGCGCGTGGAGTACCCCAAAGTTAGAGTTAATTATACGGCTCTAACAAGGCAAGCGAATAGTAAACAAACTGCCTTTGCCCAACTCTGATTTTACCTCGATCGTGCCGCGGTGAGCTTCGACTATTTGGCGGCAGAGGTGTAGTCCCAAACCTGTACTGGACTTCTTATGAGTTCCCGAGCTAAACCTTTCAAATAACTTTGCTTGTTCGGTGGGAGAAATGCCGGCACCGGTGTCTTTGATGTCTATGATTACCCATGCCAGCGGTTGGTTTTTGAAGCTAGTATAAGCAGGGGAATTAGCAGCTTTTAAGCTGACATCTATTGAGCCGTTGTCGGTGAATTTAATTGCATTTCCGATTAAATTTGTCAGCAAACGGTGTAGCTCCAGACGATCGCCCGGATACTTCGCAATCGGTGCACTTTCTGCACTTTCTTTCAAGTCTAAATTTACCGACAAACCTTTAGCATCCGCTAGGGGAGCTAGTTCTTCAGCTACCTCAGTAATAAGCTGGCGCAAGTCCACGGCAGCGAAACTCAGGGATTTGCGGCCTGCTTCATAGCGATATACTTCCAGCAACATATTTACCATCGCGATCAGGTTTTGGTTGCTGCGAACCATCGTCCCGAAAGCGTCGCGCATGGGAAGAGAAATTTCTCCCAAAGCTCCCTGCTGCATTAAAGTTAGCATTCGATCGGCTGCTACGAGGGGCGTCCGCAAGTCGTGAGCGAGTCGGGAGACAAAATCTTCGCGCTGGAGGGCGATCGAATTGCGCTCGTCTACGCTGTGTTTAAGCCGCAGGAGCGATCGTACCCTCGCCAGCAGTTCATCCATTTCGACTGGTTTGCGGATGAAATCGTCTGCTCCCATGTCCAATCCCTGCACTACGCTCGCACTGTCGTGAGCCGTGATCAGCAAAATCGGGATAAAGGGCAATTCCTTATTTTGTCGGATTCGTTTAGTGACTTCGTAACCATCCATTCCCGGCATCATCACATCGAGCAGTACCAAATCCGGGGCTGACTTCTCAATTTGACTCAAGGCAGAAAAGCCGTTTTCCGCCGTGCTAATTTCGTAACCTTCTTCTTCTAGGATTGTTTGAACCAACAAAACATTATCTGGTGCGTCGTCTACCACCAGAATGCGATCAGCTTTTGTGGCATTCGGAACAGATAAATAACTCATTTAATTGTTAGCCTGGAAATAAATACTAACTTTAATATGCCATCCGATTTATCATTTCACATTTTTACACTTGTTAACTCTGTCATAAGGAAGATTTAAAATCTTTATCAAATCTTTTTACTTTTGAACACTCGGATGTAATATGATCTACTACTTAGTTGTCATCGTATGCACACCGTCCCAATCATCGGGCGGGGGTACTTCCAAATAGCTCAGGGATCGGTCTAGGTGAACTTCCACAGGTCGATCGCTGGGTCGCATTGCTAAAGCCGCTTCAAAATAACTAATAGCTTTCTGAAAATTTCTAGCAATATAAGCATCCCTACCGTTACTGTAAAGTTCCAAAAACCGAACGGTTTCCCCATCCATGGGTTCAGAACTATTTTGCAGCAACTCGTAAATACCCACTGGCTGATTTTTGCCCTTAACCCGCACCTTGTCCAACTCTCGCACCCAAATCCCTTCGCGACACAAACTGTATGTAAATTCGCTCAAAATTATATCGCAGCCGTACTCCTTTGTAAGCTGTTCCAATCGCGAACTCAAATTCACCGCATCCCCGATTACCGTGTAATCCATTCGCTTTTGAGAACCAATATTTCCCGAAACCACCTCTCCGGAACTAATTCCAATTCCGAAGCGAAATGGATCTTCGCCGGGGCGAGAATCATTAAACTCTTTCAAACGGCGGCGCATATCTAAAGCCGACTGAACCGCCATCCAACCGTGGCTTTCCGGGGGATTCAGCGGCAGGGGCGCGCCGAACACCGCCATTAAAGCATCGCCAATAAACTTGTCTAAAATGCCTTCGTAGTGGATAACGGCCTCCACCATCGTCTCAAAATATTCATTCAGCAGGGATACCACATCGGACGCTCCCAATTTTTCGGTCAGCGTGGTGTAGCCACGAATGTCGGAAAATAAAATAGTGACTTCTTTGCGTTCGCCCACCATCAGGGCGCCTTCACCCAAGGCCATCACTTTATCTACGACTCCAGGAGTCAGATAGCGGTACATGGTATTTTTCATCCGCTTTTCACGGCTGATGTCTTCGAGTACCACTAAACCGCCGCGCACGCCGCCCTCTGGATTGATCAGCGGGTTGACAGTCAAATTCAAACTACGTTCAATTACTTTAATTCGAGAGGCGGGAATGGGCAGCGGACAATAAGGGTGATACAGGGCAGAATTTCGCAGCGCAAATAGAGATTGGGCATTAGCTAATTCTGCCAGCGCTACTTCCTCAGTCCACGCGCGGTTTTCGCCCCAAGCGTAATATAAATTAGGATCAGTGCGATCGGGCACGGCCAAAATATAACTTTCTTCTTCTTCTTTTTTTTGGGAATTTAGCGTTTTTTCTACCAACAGTCCCACAGTTAAACTTTGTTCGGGAACGTAATGTCGGGCAGCATTTTTGAGACTGTCTTCTAGTCGAAATTGCAAATTGTCGATCGGCACAACTTCCCAAACATAGCGATTCACCAGTTTATCTTCCCAAATCTGGGGATTGTGTTTGCTTTTAGCTTGATTTACCGGACAGCCCAACAATTCCAGCGCTGCTTCGTTAATCGTTACAACTCGCCCCTGTAAATCGGTGGAAATTACTGCATCTGAAAGACTTTGCAGCATATCTTTTTGATACTGCTTTTCCACCATCACGTTCTGAAACAGTTGAGAATTTTGCAACGCCATTCCTGCTTGGGAATTAAACGCTCGCAAAAACTCTTCGTCCGAAGGAGTGAAAGTACCTTGGTTCTTATTAATTAGCTGAGTTACCCCGATCAGCTCACCTTTCGCGTTATGCACCGGCATACACAAGACAGTTCGAGTGCGGTATCCCGTTTGCTGGTCTGTAGATGGGTCAAAGCGGGGATCGTCGTAAGCATCTGTAATATTTAGAGGTTGACCGGTCGAAGCCACGTAGCCAGCAATTCCCCTATTCGCAGGAATACGGATTTCCATCATGGTTTTGCCGTCGGCCTTGGCGACTTTTGTCCAGAGTTCATTGGTTTCCCGATTTAATAAAAATAGCGTGCTGCGATCGGCTTGCATCAAGTCGCGAGCTTGATCCATCACAGAGCGCAAAGTTGTTTCCAAGTCAAGACTTTGACCTAAAGTCGTGGTGGCTCTCAAAAGTGCGGCAACCCCTCGCTGGTTGCGAGCCACGACGTAGAAAGACTGACAGCTTTCGAGAATAATCCCGATCGAATCTGCAAAAGCCTGGAACTGTTGTTCGTCTTCCTCGCTAAAGGAGACTTTGCCAGCTTTATTTAATAGTCTGACCACCGCTACGGGTTCCTGTTGGCTCTTGCTGCTAAAAATCGGCATACAGAGCATGGTCTCGATCTGGTAGCCCGGTGGTTCGTCTACTTCGGTATTAAAATACTCGTGCGATCGAGCTTCGGCGACATTGATCGATTTTCCGGTTGTTGCTACGTAGCCTAAAATACCTGCATCCATAGGCAGGCGCACTTCTACATCTTCACCAGTCAGTGGATCGAGTGTTTTGTGCCACAGTTGATTTTTGTTGGAGTCAACCAAAAAAATTGTTGTCCGGTCTGCTTGCAAAATTTGACCAATTTTGACAGTGAAGGCATCTAAAAGTTGCTCTAAGAGACTTTCGAGTGCTTCATTGTTAATCAGGTCCATCGCCCGGATAAATTGCTGAAATTCAGCCGTGATAAAGTCCAGCAGGCACACTAATTCAGGAACTGGCAGGCTCTTAACACGGGAGGTCAATGCCCCCATAAAATTGACTTGAGTCAGTGTAGCCAGAACGCTACCAGTATTGGAGAATGTCATGATTAACTGCTTGCTCAGAGGGGTAGACTGACCGCAGGTCGATCGGCGCGAGATTCGGCGGTGCAAACTCTTGAATTTGTTTGCAAGCGCATCGGCACTCGCTTGTCGCTTTGATGAATCGTGAGTTCAAAAGTGGCGCACGCAACTTCAGTTTGCTTGTTATGTATGCTTGATCGATCTTTTTTACAACCTCGATACTGATGAGGGTTCGTCAATTCAAGCTGAACTTGAGTTAGCAAAACTGCTAGCCTGAAAATTAGGTGACAGGCTTTAGTTCGATCGAGAGTGCAATGTGGATTGGACGCCCTGTGCTCGGCTCCAGCGCGCGGTGTGACTGTTTTAGCGCACTCGGCGACCGTATCCGGTCAGCTAAAGGGCGCTATGAAAGCAGCGCGCAAGGCATTCCTACAGAGCTTACTCATAGTTTAATGGTAAATGCAACAGCAGGATAACGACGGTAATTTATACAGCAAAAAAGTTCGATCAATCTTTGAAAACATCCCTATTCAATACCAACTGAGGATCGAACAGCGAAGCTAAGCTGGCGGTAATGTTTCAAGGCGTTACAGATCCTGACATTTAAGCCGCTCTGGGCATGGACTGGGCAAATACTACTGATTGATAGTAGCGCTGCAGTTGTGCAGCGGCGGCGGCCCAACCCCACCGTTCGGCTTCTCGGCGAGCGTTGTGGCGCAGGGTTTCCCGTTCTTCGGGATTCGCAAACAGACGCTTGGTGGCGACGAGTGCTCCTTCTTCGTCGGCGGGATCAAATAAATATCCGTTAACACCGTCGGTGACGATATCGGGAATTCCGCCGCTGCGCGCCGCCACTACAGGCGTCCCCGCAGCCATTGCTTCTAGGAGCACTAAGCCCAGGGTTTCGGTGCGGGAGGGAAAAATGAAGGCGTCCGCCGATGCGTAAGCTGTTGCGAGTTCTTGCCCCTTGAGGTAGCCGACAAAATTGGTGGGGGTACCGGCAAAATATTGTTCCAGGGTTTGCCGGTGCGGGCCGTCTCCCACTAGGGCGAGGCGGGCGTCGGGAATCGCTGCGAGGACTGGTTTGATGCGTTCGATTTCTTTTTCTGCACCGAGGCGGCCGACGTACAGCAGCAGGGGACTGTCTGGGTTGTTTGCAGAAAGGCGCGATCGCATTTCTCGACTTGCCAATTCCGGGACAAACATTTCAGTATCTACACCCCGCTGCCACAAATCTACCCGATCGATCCCGTGGTTTCTGAGTTCTTCCACCATTGCTGTAGAAGTACACAGATTCAATTCTGCTTGGTTGTGAGCACCTTTGAGCAATTCCCACAATAAAGGTTCGAGGACTCCAAAACCGTAATGGTGCAAATATTTCGGCAAATGCGTGTGGTAAGAAGCCAAAATCGGAATGTTGAACTTTTTCCCGTAATATATACCGCCCAATCCCAAAATAGCGGGATTGACAACATGAATAATATCCGGTTTAAACTGCTCTAATTGGCGACCGACAGCGGGAGAAGGAAGTGCCATTTTCAATTCCGGGTACATTGGCAAAGGCAAGCCCTCCACACCGTAAACTCGTGCGCCTTTGTATTCTTTAATTCCGTAATCTGGAGAAAATATCAAAACTTGTTCGCCCGCGCGCTGCAAGTGATCTACAGTGTGAATCAAGCGCGTCACAATGCCGTCTATTTTAGGCAAAAATGTTTCAGTGAAAAGAGCAATTTTCATAAAAATAAGTTACTTAGGGAGCCGATAATTATAGCTTGGGGCAAACGTCATCGGTAACAGGATACACTGTGTCGGGGGGAGTCAGTCATGGCGCGCGATCGGCTGCTTTTCTACACTTTTTCTGTCAGTTGCAGTACCGCTAATCCCGAGCGAGAGGTTTTTGGGATAAAATGCCAATTCCCTGAATGCCAATTGATACAATTATCCCACCTAAAAGCCATCCCACACTTTTGATCAAGCAATTAAGTCTGTAAATTTCCTGTGCTGTTCCGGCAATTTATCTCTATTTTTAAGTGACAGATAAGCCTTTGCTAACTCGCCACTAATTTAGATCACTCGGCGTTACAGCAGCCCATTCCCCTATTAAATAATAAGCCAAAACTGCCTTCGCTGAAAATCCAGGCATAACCACTAAAAGTAACAGAATGAGAATTCGACTTTTCACGGGGTTTATTCCCAAACAAGCCAGCGGTAAAAACCTGATGCCATTTTTTAATTAACCGCAGAGGACACAGAGGACACAGAGAAAGAGATAAAAAAGATAGATTATCGTAGTAATATACAGCAAACTCCATTCAGAATTTGCAAACCCTTCTCCTCTCTTCCCTTCTTTTCTCTTACTGCGCGCCCTTCGCGCCTTCGCGGTTCGTTAAAAAGCTCTTTCCCCGCAGATAGAGGCCAGAACTTACTTCCAAGAAACCTTCGGCAAAATCTGATTTTTATCGACACGGTGCTGATATTTTGTAGCAAAATTCAGCAGAGAATCGAGCAGGGAATCTGAGAGATAGTGGGGTTGCAAACCGAGGTCTAGCAAATTGGTGTTTTTGGCATTGAAATAATGTTCTTCTTTCTCGACTCTGGGATTTTCGATGTTGTTGATTTCTACTTTTAATCCCATTGCCATGCCTGCTTTTTGCACCAAGGAGGCTAAATCGCCGACGCTGAATTGTTCGGTGAATTGGTTGAAGACGCGGAATTGTCCGGCTTCGGCGGGGTTGGCGATCGCCAATTCCACGCACCGCACGGTATCCCGAATGTCTAAGAAGCTGCGGGTTTGTCCGCCACTGCCATAAACCGTCAAAGGATGACCGATCGCAGCTTGGATGCAAAATCTGTTCAATGCTGTCCCGAATACTCCGTCGTAGTCCAAACGGTTGATCAACAGTTCATCCATGCCGGTTTCATCTGTGAGCACGCCGTAGACTACGCCCTGATTTAAGTCGGTGGCTCTTAAACCCCAGATTTTGCAAGCAAAATGGATGTTGTGGGAGTCGTGGACTTTTGACAGGTGGTAGAAACTGCCTGGTTGTTTGGGATAGGGTAGTGTATCCTTGCGCCCGTTGTGTTCGATCGTGATGTAGCCTTCTTCAATGTCAATATTCGGCGTGCCGTATTCGCCCATTGTCCCCAATTTCACTAGGTGACAATCGGGGAAGTCTTCGCGGATGGCGTACAGCAGGTTGAGTGTCCCGACGACGTTATTGACTTGGGTGAGGACTGCGTGTTCGCGATCAATCATTGAGAAAGGTGCCGAACGCTGTTCGCCGAAATGGACGATCGCCTCTGGTGCAAATTTTCTCATGCTTTTGCTGAGAAAATCGTAGTTGGTGATGTCACCGACGAACAAGTCGATCGACTTGCCCGTTAAATCTTGCCATCGCTGGAGTCGTTGCTGAATCGGTGCGATGGGAGTGAGGGTGTCGCTGCACAGTTCCAGATCCCAGTGCCGCCGCACGAAGCTGTCGAGGATGCCAACTTCGTAACCTTTGTTAGAAAGGTAGAGTGCGGTTGCCCAACCGCAATAGCCATCGCCACCAATAACCAGGACTTTCATAAATCAACGGTGAATCTTGCTTGCCAATACTGGGTTAATGTACCAGGTATTGGTGCATTCTGAACCTTTAATCAAGCGTGTTCGCCCAGGAAGGAGTCTGTTTTTTTAGATTAAACCTGAATTTCGTCGGCGAAACTGGCTCGGCGGGTGAATTCAAAGGGGCCGGCCTGGGCACCCCAGACGTGGGCGTCGGTTTCTGGGTCACGTCCGCGATCGTGGCTAATAAACTTTTCTTGGTCAATCTCGAATTCGCTGTCGAGATAGGTTTTTTTGCCCTTTCTGACCACCATGCAGCCTTTTCCGGGTTCGACAGACCCTTTGAAGCTGTTGCCCGTCCACTGCGTAATAAAGGTGCAGCCGGGAAGTAGAGTCAGTTGTGCTTTTTTGATTTCTTGCAGCCGTTGCGGGTCGCGGGCAGCGCCGTAGAATTGTTCTTCGTTTTCTATGGCATAATTTTCGATGTCGATTCGATCGCCCACCGGGACTAATTTCAAAACTCGGACTCGGTACGGTACATTCAGTTCAATATCGTAGGCTTGTTCTAGGTACAAGCTGATCCCATCCAGAACTTCGATCGGCAAAGGCCTCATGCAGACGCGGATGTGGGCGAAGAATGGCGGATTTTCAAAGGCTTGGGCTTGGTTGCTGAAATCGGCGGCCATCCAGCGGGCGAGGGTGACGATATCTGTGGAATGAGACATATCGATTTTAGATTTTAGATTTTAGATTTTGGATTGGGGGAGTAGAAGTTATTTTAGGGGAAAGCGGGCGATCGCGCGCTACATCCCGGACTTCTGCGAAGTCGAGGATCTGAGTATTCTGTTTTTTTAGGCGGGCTAATTTAAATTGCAGGGCGATCGGCTATAAATAGTTAGAGAAAAGCATCGCCTAATTACCATGAAACTAGAACCTGTTGAATCTAGCATGATCCAATCTGCGGGTTATGACGAGGAAAGCTACACCCTCGAAGTTGTTTTCAATAGTGGCAAAACATATCGATACTTTGAAGTCCCCAAGACTGTCTACTTGGAACTGATGGAATCAGATTCCAAAGGTAGTTATATGCTATCTGACGTTATTGATTGTTGCCCCTACGAACAAGTAAAGAAACGGCGGCGATAAGTACGGCATTAATCAACGTATCCCATTAGCGCGATCGCCCTTTTCTTCTACCAGCGCTAGAATTTTTAGTCGAACACGCCCCATTGGTGCGCCCTCAATCTTCCAAAATCTCGACCAAATCTTCCATTGTCACGTCGAAGGCGCGGGCAATTTTGTAGACAGCAGAAAGATCGACTGTATTCAAAGCATCGCGCTGAACGTAGCTTCTGACAGTGTTGTAATTAACTCCGGATTGATCGGCAACTTGCTTTAGTGTCCAACCCTTTTGCTCTGCTAGTTCTCGAATCCGCAGTCTAACGTATCCCATGTTTTAACTTGACATTGATGCGTATGCAACATATGATATCTATGTACACTGAAAACGATCGCCCTCCTAGCCTCGAAAACTTAAGGGCGATCGCTTTTTCTACCACACCCCACGAACGTGGGGAAGGATTATCCTATGATACCAACATCCAAGCCCAAATTAAACACTCATCCCTGGTGTATCGTGCGGCAATTACCAAATATGCAGCGATTGGTGGTTGCTCGGTTCCACCGTCGGGGCGATGCGGAGGGATACATACAGATTTAATGGCGGTTGTTGCCGACGGCTAAACACCCGATAGTTTTTGATACGACAGGGGCTGAGAAATTGGCAGAAGTTCGATTGACTCAATTAGAACGAATCTTGTAATTAATCAGGAGCGATCGTGTTTTATAGCAAGTGCGATCGCTCCTGTATTATAACCCAGAAGTCAGCCCCTAGCCAGACTCCACGCTAAAATTATCATCCTTAAGCGGATATTTCTTTTTTCGTTTTTTTTACTCTATTATACTCTATAATATTTACGATTTCAATTATAAGCGTTATAGTGAACGGCCAGTTTCTTCATTTGGATGTAGGTGATAAAGTTGTGGTGTTGATATTTTTAATCAGCATTTAGTCGTTTATTTTCATAACAGGAGAATAACACGGTATGCTACTGGTTAAGACAAAACTTGGCATCAGTTTTATTCATGGTATTGGTCTTTTCGCAGCGCAGTTTATTCCCAAAGGTACTGTTACCTGGGAATACTCTCCATACTTCGATACGTCTTATGAAGAGGCTGATGTTGAACGTATGTCTCCTTCAGCAAAAGAACAGTTCCTAAAATATGCCTATTTTGACAATATCCTCTGTAGATATGTTCTTTGCTTTGACGATCAACGTTTCATCAATCATTGTTCGGAGTCTCCTAATATTCTTTCGACAGTGCGACGAGACGTTGCAGCAGTTGACATCTACGACGGACAAGAACTTGTTTGCAACTATAACTGTTATGATGATACTTATTTTATACGTCTTGGCATTCAAGAAATCACTGTAACACGCACCATACAATCTAGTTAAAGTGTTACAATTGCGTACTGGATTTATTGAATTAGTTAATACTAGCCTAAACTTTTATAGGACAAAGCATTTGCGCCGTCAATCTACAGATAAACCTAGAGATTTGTGGCGCAAATACGTTGTCGAACTGATACTTTTGCCAGAGATTAAATCCTCTGGTTGAGACATCTAAATTAGCAAATTAGATGAGTTTGACAGCCCGCAGACCAAACATCAGCACTGTCGCCAAGCCGATCATGCCGCCAAAAATCCCAAAATAAGTTATTGCTCCGCTAAGAGTCATTGCAATTTCTCCAAAACAATCAATAAAAAGACCTATAAGAACTATAATCTAAAATCTAATATCTAAATTAGATAAATATGCAATCCATAATTAAAGTTGACTTGGGGCCACAATCTTACAATGTTTGCGTGCGATCGGGCGGATTAGACGAACTCGGCAGTCTGATGGGCGATCTAAGTTTGGGCAAAAAAGTGCTGCTGGTGTCGAATCAGTCGATTTTTCGGCAGTACGGCGAAAGAGCAACCGCAGCCCTCGAATCAGCCGGTCTGGAAGTGGGTAGCTGCATTTTACCACCGGGAGAACAGTACAAAACTTTAAATTCGGTACAGAAAATTTACGGTGCGGCTTTGGAAAACCGCTTAGAACGTTCCTCGACAATGGTCGCTTTGGGCGGCGGGGTTGTGGGCGATATGACGGGTTTTGCGGCGGCGACTTGGCTGCGGGGAATTAATGTCGTGCAGGTTCCGACTTCGCTGTTGGCCATGGTTGATGCTTCTATTGGTGGCAAAACAGGGGTGAATCATCCTTTAGGGAAGAATTTAATCGGGGCTTTTCACCAGCCACGTTTGGTGTTAATTGACCCGGATGTACTCAAAACTCTGCCGGCGAGGGAGTTTCGTTCTGCGATGGCGGAAGTGATTAAGTACGGAGTGATTTGGGATGTTGAATTGTTTGAAAAGTTGGAAAAGTGCAAGCGTTTGGATCAAATGCGCTATGTGAAGGCGGATTTGTTGGCTGAAATTTTAAGCAGGTCTTGCCAAGCTAAGGCTGAGGTGGTTAGCAAAGACGAGAAGGAATCGGGTTTGCGGGCGATTTTGAATTACGGACACACCATCGGTCATGCTGTGGAAAGTTTGACCAATTACAAGGTGATCAATCACGGGGAAGGAGTGGCAATCGGCATGGCTGCGTCAAGCCGATTGGCTGTGGAGTTGGGAATGTGGGATGCTGAGTGCGATCGCCGTCAGTCTGCTTTGATTGAAAAAGCGAGTTTACCTGCCAAATTGCCTGCGGGTGTGGATGTTGAGGAAATTTTGCATACTTTGCAACTCGATAAAAAAGTGCAGGATGGCAAGGTGCGGTTTGTGCTGCCGGTGCGCTTGGGTGAGGCTGCTGTGAGCGATCGGGTGGATGGAGATTTGATTTTACAAGTTTTGAAGGAAATGCTTTAGATTCTCGTTTTTGGGTGTGTTTAACCGCCGCTGAACGCTGATTCACGCCGATCGCCAAAGATGTTTTTTCTTTCAATGTGCGATCGGCGGTTGAGTTTAGGACTCGCTGGATCGCGAATTGATTTCCTCCAAAATTTTATCTACTCTGTTAGCAGCTTGAGTTCTACCTTGCTTGATAAATAACTCCTTAGCTTTTTTGAGACTGGCTACCGCCTCCGCTTGGTTTTCCTTGTCTCCTTGCTGGTACAAACCGACTCCTAAATTGTTTAAAGCATCGGGATATCGATCGTTAATTTTAACGGCTTGTCTCCACTGAACAATTGCCTCTGGCAACTGGCCTTGACTTGCCATTGCCACGCCTAAATCGTTGTGAGCTTTGGCGTGCTGTGGGTTGACTTCAATTGCTTTTTGGAATAGAACGATCGCATCGCTCATTTTATCTTGCCCCGACAGCATAGTTCCCAACTTGTAATAAGCATCCGCTTCTTTGGGATAGCGAGCGATTAGTTGCCGGTACAAAGCTTCGGCATTGACAAGATTCCCTTGACCGTAAAGGTCGTTGGCAGTTCTCAAGCCCACCGTGTAGCCTTTACCTACAACTTGGCACTTTTTCTCGGAGTTGCCTTCTTGCTTGCAAATCCTGAGTTCGTCTCCCTTCATTTCGTAGGAAATTACTTCCCGAACAGCAGGGCCTCGGCGCGGCGGCTGCGAGTTTTGCGAGAGTTGCAGGGCGATCGGCTCAGCTTGTGCCGGTTGGGCCACTGCTGCATTGAAGATTCCTGCACCCACCAAAATGCTTGGGGCGATCCACCTTAAGGGTTTGAACAAGCGAAACTCTCGATCGTTTTTCATGTCTTTTGTGGAAACGTTTGTTGATATCCTGGGTTTGACTAGCGCCCTGAGAGTCGGAGCCGATAAAACCTACCCGGTGAAATAGTTAGTTATTAACAGTCGAGATATTTTAGCACTGCGGAGCCGAGTTTGAGTTAAATTAGAGTAGAATTTCGATCGATTCTCAGTCAACCTTAGCAGGAAAATAGAAATGGGGCAGTCTATTCTTACCATGCTCTTTGCGCTCATCCTCGGCTACGCTGTTAACTCAAGCGTCAAAATAGTCAGCGGTGGCGACGAAGCTTTAGTGGAACGTTTGGGTCAATACAAGCGCACCCTCAAGCCAGGATTCCACTTTATCAGTCCCCTGGTCGAAAAAGTCGTCTGCGTGGACACAAGCCGTGAAAGAGTTTTAGACATTAAACCTCAGTCAGCAATCACGGGAGATAATGTGGCTCTCGAAGTCGATGCCGTTGTGTATTGGCGGGTTGTAAATTTACAGAAAGCTTATTATGGAATCGATCAAATTGAAAATGCGATCGCCAACTTAGTGTTAACGACGTTTCGCGCTGAAATTGGTCGATTGCCAATGCAAGACATCTTGGGTTCCCGAGATGACATGAATAAAAAGTTACTCAAAAAGTTGGACGAAGCTACCGAAACTTGGGGTGTCAAAGTAATTCGGGTGGAAATTC
Source organism: Microcoleus sp. Pol12B5 (assembly GCF_036701335.1). Classification (NCBI taxonomy): domain Bacteria; kingdom Bacillati; phylum Cyanobacteriota; class Cyanophyceae; order Oscillatoriales; family Microcoleaceae; genus Microcoleus; species Microcoleus sp. Pol12B5. The sequence continues at coordinate 30,525 of NZ_JAUBQQ010000044.1, forward strand.
AAAGCATTACACCTCCGAAAAGGGTGCAAGAAGCTATGGAATTGGAACGCGCCACTAAGAGCGAGTGGCAAGCAATGGTCAATAAGGCTATCGGCACTAAGGAGTATATGAGGCTCTTAGTTGAAGCTTTAGACTCCCATCCCAATAGCAAGCAAGTTTTGAATTACTTAGTAACAGAAAAATACTTGGATGCTCAACAAAAATTGGGCGAAAGCGACAATGCCAAAATTCTGTTTATGGACCCCAGGAGCATGACTGAAGCTTTGGGCGAGCTGATGGGCTCTATGCCCGATGTGATTCATTCTGAGGGCGGGGAAATGAAAGTTATTGATACTCCCACTTCTCAAGACTGATTCCTGAAGATAGCGTCGGCAACCAGACAAACATCGTGCATTTCTCTGACATCGTGAACTCGCAAGATATCTGCCAAATTTGCGATCGCACCTGTACAAGCCGCCGCTGTCCCCCAAACTCTTTGTTTCGCTTCTGGCTGATTCAAAATGTGACCGATGAAGCTTTTTCGCGATACTCCGACTAAAATCGGACAGTTTAAAACACGGAATTTTCGCAACTCTCGCAGAATTTCTAAGTTTTGACTGTAAGTCTTGGCAAAGCCAATACCAGGGTCAAGAATTATTTGAGATTTGTCAATCCCCGCAGCAACTGCTGCCGCAATTCGACTCTCGAAAAATTCCCCAATTTCCTTCATTAAATCCCGATAATCTGTGAGTTGTTGCATCGTCTGGGGAGTTCCTCGAATGTGCATCAAAATTATTGGCACTTTTAACTGAGCAACGGTTGACAGCATTTCTGAGTCAAAAGTAGCTCCCGAAATATCGTTAATTATATCCGCTCCCGCCTCAACCGCAGCTTTCGCAACCTGCGCTCTGGTAGTATCGACTGAAATAGGAACTGAGCCAAAAATCTCGGCTTTTTGTCGGAGTATTTGTACTACAGGTATAACGCGATTAATCTCTTCTTCTAAAGATATTTCCGCTGCACCAGGCCGAGTAGATTGACCGCCAATATCAATAATATCCACCCCCGATTTTACCATATTTTCCGCTTGCGCCAAAGCAGATTCTATGGTAGAGAAATCTCCGCCGTCGCTGAAGCTATCAGGGGTAACATTCAAAACGCCCATTAAATAAGTGCGTTTTCCCCACTCGAAAGATTGACCTCTAATTGTCATTTTTATTTGGTGACTACCTTCTTTTTCGACTAGCTGATCCGCCCAGTGCGAGCGCGTAAGTCGGAAGGCGTGGTTAATTCCCTAAAAAGCTAGGCGACTCAATTTAAAATGCTACCAATAAAGCGCCAATCGTTTGCAAGACAGAGACAACAGTCTCAATAGACAATCCTAGCAAGGTCGCCAATTGACCGAACCCCGTTGCTATTTCAGTAATTCCCGCCCCGGAACTGATTAAAGCTATCAACTGGCTGATAATTTCAGTGACAGCAGGTAACGCCGCAGTAATAGCGGGTTCTTGAGCAACCAAGCCAGACAGAAACGCCACAGCTCCAACTCCCGCTTTGAGAGCTGTGAGTAGTGCGGTTAGCTGCGTGATCGCGTTTGGTCCTTGGGTGTGAACGTAATCTAAAATTTGTGCGATTGTTGCTACGAGTGCATCCATGCCTATGTCCTTTTAAAGTTTTATTTTACTTAAACTCGATTTTTAATTGTTTAACAAAGTTTGCTAGAGGAGTGTATGACACTTTTCCTACTGTCCTGGTTCAAGTGTTGAAGCAAACAATTTTCCAGCTTTCGTCTGCTATAACTCTTACAGATTATCTGGTTTTGGTGTCATAACTCCTGGCATAACCCCCCAATTACTAATTACCCATTAGGACTTATTTGTAATTGACAATTCGAGCAAAACTCGCAGCTTCCAAACTAGCACCGCCTACCAGAACCCCGTCAATCTCAGGCATCGCCATAACTTCATCAATATTCTCCGGTTTAACAGAGCCGCCGTACTGAATTGGCACGCCAGGATTAGTCAATTTACTGCGAATCAAACCAATAACTCGGTTAGCTTCCTTAGCTTCGCAAGTATCGCCAGTGCCGATCGCCCAAATCGGTTCGTAAGCAATTACCAACTTATTTTGGTCAACATCAACCAAATCTTTTGCCAACTGAGAAAAAATGTGAGCTTCAGTTTCGCCTGCATCTCGCTGCTGCTTGGTTTCCCCAACGCACAGAATTGGAATTAAATCGTATTTCTGAGCCGCTTTCAGCCGCAAATTCACCGTTTCGTCAGTTTCCCCAAAATATTGGCGTCGCTCGCTGTGGCCGATGATGACATAACGGACACCAAGTTCACTCAGCATTGGCCCGGAAATTTCCCCAGTAAAAGCTCCAGACTCTTGCCAGTGAACGTTCTGAGCACCGAGTCTGATCCGGCTGCCGTGCAAATTTTTCGAGAGGACAGCCAAGGAAGTGAAGGGAACGCAAAGCACGACTTCCCGTTCCTCTGGGGTTTCCGTCAGGCAGGACATGAATCCTTGAAGAAACTCTAGGGATTCTGCCCTAGTTTTGTACATTTTCCAGTTGCCAGCAATAACTATTTTCCGCACGGGTGACTCAGTAGCTCTGTGAACATCAAAATCAGGCAACTTATAGTTTAAGGCTTTAGCGTACCTTTCGATCCTTCATTGCCCAAACTCGATGCGAGCTTGCTCAACTAAGTCAACGGTGACGACTTCGGTTTCGGCTTCGCGGGCCAACTGCTCGATGCGGACGCGAGCTTGTCCCCGGACAAAATAGGGAATATTTTTCAGCTTCGCCTTGGCTTCTGGCGTCCATTTTAAATCATCGGAAAATTCTGAATCGGGCATGGCGTATTGAGCGATCGACTACAAGCCTTTATGGATCTGGCTTTGATGCAAAGCCTGGATGTATTAAATTTACCACGAGTTGCGATCGCCCCACACCTTCTCACTCTGCCTTAAATTTGTTGCCTAAAATAGCCGACGCTTCTTGTAAAAGCTGATTCTGCTCTTGTCGAATTGCCTCCAACCTTGCCAAAATATTAGCAACTCGTTCCTGAGACTCCAAACTGTTTGATTCAACTCCCCTCAATTGTAAACCTGAATTATTTTTGTCTTGGGGATTCTTTGAAACCAATGAGTTTACAGCCACTCCACCGACATTACTTACAGATTTAGAGCCGACACTCACAACTCTTTGCATAAATTTTACAGGGCTTTGCAGAATAAATAACCATCCTCCAGCAAAAAAGCTACTTAAACCCTGAAAAAGACCCAATATAATGAATATAAATAGTAGCAAACTTGCTAAAGATATCAGCGGATGACTCACCAACCAGAAGACTACAGGGTGAGCATCAATCCAATCTTTGACAGTACCATTGATAGCACTTTTGATGGCATCTGAAACGGCACCGCTCATATTTCCCGCCTTGTTAATGCTATCTTCTAATGAAGCCTTAGCCTTTTCTGTAGCTTGATTGACACTTTCTACAGCTTGGCTAGTGCTTTGATTCAGAGTATTGACCGCAGAGTTAGTAGTTTGATTGATCGTTTCTTTAGCAGTTGCTGCAGAGTGAGAAACAGCATCAACAGCCTTGTTGGTACTTTCACTGACGCGACTAACTGCTTGATTCGCGACTTCCGATATAGAAAGTCTCGCTTTTTCTGTTTTCTCCGCTACAGTACCTAAAGCATTGTTCGTAGCTTGATTAACAGTATTGACTGCAGAATTCGTAGTTTGACTGAGAGCTTCTTTGGTCTGAGATGCAGTTTCGGCGAGAGAAGATTTAGCTTCTGCTGTTGCTTCTGAAACAGAATTCACTGCTTTTCCGACTTGTTGCGTCCAAACTTCTTTCGTTTTTTGAACGCTTTGAGAAAAATCAGGGAGTGCTACTGCCATAGTAAGTTATCTCCATCAAGTTAATTTACTCTTTGCCAGTTATTATAGTATATACCAATGCTAAATGAGTCATAAACTTTTTACCCACCCCAACCCTCCCCGAACTCGCGGGGAGTCCGTAAGAAATTCACAAATGATGCGAGAATTGCTATAGTATTAGCTTCCATGCCCCCATGCTTTGAAAGATAGTGCCAACGCTTTGACGATGTGTTTCAGACTCAAGCCCAAAGACAGGAGTTTAGACACTATCTGGGGGGATTATTGGGAGAAAGAAGAGAAACAACCTATCCGAGAACGCGCAAAAGGCTGTAAATATTTCTTAACAAAGCTTACCCCTTTTGGCCGTCAGAGCTTCCTGGTGCGAACAAACGCTCAACTAAGGGCGAAGCTATACGCGATCGTGTGACCATCAGATGTATTCCCCAAAAATAGCTCGGACGATCGCTCAAAGATGAGGTAGGAATTTGATGCACCTAAAAAAGACTGAATTAAGTTGAGAAATATAGCATATTATTCGAGCGGCAATCGCCAGATAACAGGCGATCGTTCGTCAAAGCTCGCTCGACGTTGTAAAAACTGTTTAATGCCCCAAAAATAATTACATATTTACAAAAATTAGTGCAAGTGACCAGACTTTAATATCTCCGAAAAAAAGCGACAAATTTTAAGTAGAGTGTGGCTGTTGGTTTAATAAACCGGACGCTACCTAGGATGTTGTTGCGGCAGCTTAGCTGGTGTATAATTTATGACATATTAGCCAATTTTTTACTTTCCATCCCAAGCTCAAAATATGCTAGGCTAGAATATTTCCAAAGCTTGAGATACACCATGACGTATGTATCAATCATTAGAAGAGTCAGCCATTTCGACTAACCTATCTACGGAATCGTCCTCTCTAATTCTGATTGTGGATGACGATGCCTTGATGCGTTTGCAACTTCGACTGTATTTACAGAAGGAAAAATACCGAGTGGCTGAAGCTAATGATGGGTTGACAGGGCTAGCAGCTTATGAGGAAGTACATCCAGACCTCATCCTGCTAGATGCAGTGATGCCCACTATGGATGGTTTTGCTTGTTGTCAAAAATTATCTGAAGTGGCTCAGAGCGATCGCCCACCTATTTTGATGATTACTAGCTTGGAAGACAAAGAATCTGTCGATCGAGCGTTTGCAGCGGGAGCGGCTGACTATATCACTAAGCCGATTCACTGGGCTGTTCTGGGACAGAGAGTGCGACGGTTGATTAAGCAATTCCATTTGCAACACCAACAAACCCTACTTTACAACCAGCTAGAGGCCGCCAATCGACAATTAAAATACCTCGCGTCAATTGACGGTTTGACTCAGATTGCCAATCGCCGTCAGTTTGACCAACAGCTAGAAGAGGAGTGGCGACGCATGACGAGGCAGCAAACTCCTTTATCACTGATTTTGTGTGATATCGATTTCTTCAAGCCTTACAACGATACTTATGGACACCAAGCAGGGGATGTATGTTTACAGCAAGTTGCCGCAGCTCTCAATCGCAGTATTAATAGAGCAGGAGACTTAGTAGCCCGTTATGGAGGTGAAGAATTTGTAGTGATTTTACCCAACACAAAGCTTGAGGGAGCCGTGCAAATCGTTAATAAAATCCAGGCTGAAATCCAGGCTTTAGCAATAGTCCATAAGAGTTCTCCGCATCATTGCATTACGCTCAGCTTCGGTGTTACCAATGTGATTCCTACCCCAGAGAGCGGCCCAGAAACTTTAATTACTGCTGCCGATGCAGCACTTTATCAAGCCAAAGACCAAGGTCGTAATACTTTTTGTACCAAGACTCATACAGTTAATGAGTTCACTCATTAAGTCATAAAAGTAAAAACTATGCCTCTCGTAATTGGGAATAATTTTTTATTAAAAGTTGAGCGAAATATCAAGTCCTGCATAAGTAAGCCTTGATTTTAGTCTTAAAGCCTAAATAATCGGTGGTGCGATCTTCATGGAAACTGTCAGGTAAATAACAGATCGGCTCTATGGCGCTTTTTTTATCGGAATCAGGTCATATTCAGCAACTAGCGATTATAAAAGTTTATGCGAGGGGCTAGCTCAGTGCGTGATAAAAGATGGTTAGGTGCGATCGCCCTTCTCACTGGTGCGGGTGTTCTGGGCAACCATTGCAATTTGTCTCTTTTCTTTGGGGTTGATTTCCTCTTTGGCAGTATTCCCATACTGATTATTACTTACTACTTCGGCTGGGGCTGGGGAGGCGTGGCTGGTCTAATTGCAGGCAGCTATACTTATATCCTTTGGCATCATCCATACGCCACGATTATTTTGGTAATTGAGGCTCTGTTTGTAGGGTTTCTTTGCAAGAAGCGCCAACAGCCAAATATCCTTTTATTCGATGGGATTTACTGGTTCTTAATTGGAATGCCCCTCGTTTGGCTTTTCTACGGTCAAATGATGCACATGGAAGCGAATCAGACCATCCTCGTTATGTGCAAGCAAGCAGTCAACGGCATTTTTAATGCCTTAGTTGCCAGCTTAATCATTTCGTATGCGCCGATTTCTCGGTGGATTAGTCCTTCAAAGCATCTCGCCCTCTCTTTACAACAAACTATTTTTCATCTTTTGGTTGCTTTTGTCTTTATTCCAGGACTGATGCTATTAGTTCTTGATGGTAGATACTTTGTTGGTCAAATCCCAACGACGGTGCAAACGGAGTTACAAGCAAACGCAAAAACTATCACTAGCGCAATATCTCGATGGCATCACCGATACCTCACAGCTTTGAACCAATTAGCTGACATATCGCTCATGCCTGAAGCCACCACTGCTACTAATCAAGCGATTCATTCATCCCAGCAGCTACAACAAGACATTCGCCTGATCGAGCAGTTGTTTCCAGATTTCGACACAATTTATGTTGCCGATTCATCTGGAACAATTTTAGCTACTTCTTCTCCTTTAGATCAAACCCGCCGGCGATTGATCGAACAAAGCAGGGAACATCAATCTCTAATTCCCCTGGCTCAAGAGCGGTTGAGACCTTGGATGACTCCTATCCACAAAGATATATTAGTGGACGAATCTCATGTAGGATTGAATGTACCCCTGCAATTTCAAGGTCGTTTTCTTGGGCTGATCCACGGTTCATTAGCATTAAGCCAGATCAAAGCTCTCTACATTTTCCAGAGAAACAATCAGCAACTAGGCATTACATTACTCGATGAAAACAACCGAGTCATTGCTAGTAATCAATCCGACCAAAAGCTTTTGACCAGTGTTCAGGAGTCAAAGGACGGCAGCACTCGCACCTTAGAGGGAACCTTGCAGCAGTGGCTTCCTAGCAATGGCAAGAATCCGATGATCCGTTGGAAAAATTCTCTGTATATACAGGAATTTACTATTAGCTCCGATCTCGACTGGAAATTACGCTTACAAATTCCAGCAGCTCCCTATGTAGAAAATTTACAAAATCGCTACAAGGTTGACTTGAGTATTCTACTCGTCGTCACAATGTTGGCATTTTTGTTTGCAACGTTGGTTAGCGAACGACTGGTCAAGCCATTATCTTATTTAGCTCGTGCGACTACTGACTTACCCAACAAGCTTTCAGAAGAAACATTTGAATGGAAACATACCTCTGTTAGTGAAATCAATGAGCTTGCTCGCAATTTTCAATTGATGGCGATCGCGCTTTATCAAAAATTTAGGGAGATTAAACACGCCAACGCTACATTAGAACAGCGGGTTCACGAACGAACGCAAAAATTATCCAGAATCAATCACTCTCTGAAAGGGGAAATTAAGAGACGTAAACAAGCCGAATCTGAACTAAGAACAAGAGAAGCGGCGATACGAGCTTTATATGAAGTCACTGCTACCCAAAATCTCAATTTTGAGCAGCGCATCCAAGCGTTGATTGACATGGGATGTCAGAATTTGGGGCTTGAAAGTGGCGTCTTGGCTCGTGTGCAAGATAACCGTTATGAGGTGATGGTTGCGCGATCGCCCGATCGAGTCCTGAAACCAGGTGATGTCTTTGATATTAAGCAAACTTTGTGCTGTGAAGCTTTAGACACAAATGAACCCCTAACCATCGAACATATAGGCACCTCAAAATGGCGTTACCATCCTGCCTATCTTGCCCTTGGCATGGAAGCTTATATTGGAACACGAGTTTTAGTTGCAAGCCAAGTCTACAGTACACTCAGCTTTTCTAGTAAATCTCCCCGTGCAGACAGCTTTAAATCTGCCCATGTGGAATTACTGAAGCTGATGGCTCAATGGATTGGTAGTGAAATTGAACGGCATCAGGCAGAAGTCGCTCTGCAAGCGAGTGAAGAGCGGTGGGAACTCGCCCTACGTGGTAGTAATGATGGGGTATGGGATTGGAACGTCAACACCAATGAAGTATTCTTCTCCGCTCGCTGGAAAGAAATGTTGGGCTACGAAGACCATGAAATTCCCCATCACTTGGACGAATGGAGCAAGCGGGTGCATCCCGAGGATCTCGGTTGCGTCATGCAAGTAATTCAAGATCACTTTGAGGGAAAAACTTCTTTTTATACTACGGAACATCGAGTTCTTTGTAAGGATGGGAGCTACAAGTGGATTCTAACTCGAGGGCAGGCGCTTTCGGATGAAGCGGGCCGAGTTGTCCGTATGACTGGTTCTCACAGCGATATTACCGAGCGCAAAAACTTAGAGCAGGAAATTCAAGCCAGAGAGCAATTATTGAATGCTTTTTTTAAAGGAGCTTCCCTAGCAGGGGTGGGGCTGTGTATCCACGATCGGCAGTTGAGATTTTTACAAATCAATGAGGCACTAGCTGAATTTAATGGCCACTCTGTGGAGGCTCACTTAAGTAAGACAACCGATGATATTTTGGGGGAATTTGCTCCTACTGTAAATGCACTGTTACAACAGGTTTTAACGACAGGAAAACCTTCCATCAACTTGGAAATGAGCACAGCACTATCCAGTCAAACGGGTGTCAAGCGCCACTGGCTCGTTTCTCACTTTCCCATTTTCAAGGATGCACAGCAGCCTATAGCAGTGGGTTGCATTCTAATTGAAATTAGCGATCGCAAACGAGCCGAAGCAGAACTGCAACAAATGAGTGCGGCTCTAGAAAATGCCGTGGCAGGCATTTCTCGGCTTGACCCTCAAGGACGCTATATCTCTGTCAATGTGACTTATGCTGCCATCTGCGGATATCAGCCCGAGGAACTGCTAGGGATGGACTGGCAAAAAACCGTTCATCCTGAAGATGTTGAGAAGATGGGGGCTGCTTATGAGCAAATGTTGAGAGACGGCAGAGTCGAAGCGGAAGCTAGGGGAATGCGAAAAGATGGCTCTAGCTTCTATAAACAATTGGTGATGGTTTCTGCTTATGACGAGCAAAATGTGTTTGTCGGGCATCACTGCTTCATGAAGGATATTAGCGATCGCAAGCAGGCAGAAGAAGCACTACAACGACAGTTGCAAAAGGCCCTACTGCTGAAGCAAATTACCCAAGAAATTCGTCAAAGCCTTAATGCTCAGCAGATATTTGCAACGGCTGCTATTCAGATTGGGCAAACTTTTGGGGTCAGTCGCTGCTTAATTAGCACATACCAGGACAATCCACTGGCTCAGTTTCCTGTCGTTGCAGAGTATCTAGGAGTGGGCTCTGGGCCTAGCGGCGAGCATAACCTTCTGGCGGCGAGTCCTGCTTATACAAAACGGTTGATGGCTCAAGATGAAGCGATCGCCTCCCCGGATGTCTACTGCGATTCATTGGTCACCTGTGCTCATTCAATTTGTACCCGTCTGAATTTGAGATCGACATTAGCAGTGCGAACCTCTTACCAAGGAGAACCGAATGGTGCCATTTGTTTGCACCAGTGCGATCGTTACCGTCATTGGACTACCGATCAAGTGGAGTTGCTAGAATCCGTCGCGGCTCAAGTAGGAATTGCCCTAGCTCAAGCCAAGTTACTAGAGCAAGAAACTCAACAACGAGAAGAATTAACTCTGAAAAACTGTGCCCTGGAGCAAACTAGACGGGAAGCAGAAGCTGCGAACCGAGCCAAAAGTGAGTTTCTGGCGATGATGAGCCATGAAATTCGCACTCCCATGAATGCGGTTATTGGCATGACGGGACTACTGCTGGATACAGAACTCAAGGCTCAACAGCGAGACTTTATCGAGACGATTCGCAATAGTGGGGATACCCTCCTGAGTATCATCAACGACATCCTTGACTTCTCCAAAATTGAGTCGGGCAAGCTGGAGTTAGAAAAGCATCCCTTGAGCTTGAGAGATTGCATAGAAAATGCGATCGACCAACTTGCAGTTAAAGCAGATGAGAAGGATATTGAGTTGGGCTACCTCATCCAGCCTCAGACTCCTAAGTTGATTTTGGGTGATGTCACCCGTCTCCGTCAGATTCTAGTTAACTTGCTCAACAATGCGATTAAGTTTACCGAAACTGGGGAAGTTACCATTTCCGTGGAAGCCTCTCTAGTTGATCCTGACAAAACAATTTCTGAGCCAGGTAACTTGTCAGAAAGCTTGTATGAAATCCAGTTTGCCATTCAAGACACAGGCATTGGCATTCCAGGCAACCGGCTAGATCGACTGTTTAAGTCTTTTAGTCAAGTAGATGCTTCGACGACTCGGCAGTATGGAGGGACAGGTTTAGGTCTGGCGATTAGTAAGCGACTTAGTGAAACGATGAACGGCACGATCTGGGTTGAAAGCCGAGGCCACATCGGAGGAACCCCTTCACCAAAATGGCAAGCCGCTAAGCTTAATCGAGTCACAATGGGTTCTACCTTCTACTTCACGATTGTGGCATCCTCTGTAGCTACTGAGTTAGCGGAACCGATGGAAATGGTACCAGAACTATCTGGCAAGCGTTTATTAATCGTGGATGACCAGCCCACTAACCGACAGATTCTGACGTTGCAAGCAGAGACTTGGGGGATGCAGAGTCTGGCTGCCCAATCGGCTGTGGAAGCGCTCAATTGGCTTGAGAGTGGAGAAACCTTTGATGTGGCTATTTTAGTAGATATGCAAATGCCACAAATGGACGGTCTCACACTCGCCTCAGCCATCCACCAGCATCCTAAGTGCCACGGTTTACCCCTAGTGTTGCTGACTTCAATGGGCTACCCAGAAGCGAGTTCTTCAGCGCTATCGACCCACTTTGCGGCTTTTTTAAGCAAACCCATCAAAAAATCCCAGCTCTATCAAATACTGATCCATGTGCTACAAGCTCAACCGAAAAAAGTTCAACAACAACTTCCTATATCTGTTCAGGATGATATGAAACTGGCCCAGAGACTCCCACTGCGAATTCTTTTAGCAGAAGATTATCTGGTGAATCAGAAGGTGGCACTGCTGCTGTTAGAGCGTTTGGGATACCGGGCAGATATTGCTGCCAATGGATTAGAAGTTTTGGAAGCCCTGAATCGCCAGCCTTATGATGTGGTGCTGATGGATGTACAAATGCCAGAGATGGATGGACTAGAAGCCAGCCGTCGTATTTGCCAGGAGTGGCCGGCTCATACTCGTCCCAGGATTATTGCCATGACGGCAAATGCCATGCAGGGCGATCGCCAGGTTTGTCTTGATGCTGGCATGAATGACTATATCAGTAAACCAATTCGACTAGAGGCTCTCAACCAAGCGCTGAGTCAGTGTCCACCCAACCCGGAACCGCAGCAGGCCCAAAAGGAGGAACCAGATAGCAACAAGCCAGAAATTGATGTGCCAGCAGTTAATCTTACAGAACTGCAAGCTTTCTGTAGCAGCATCGATCAACATTCAACCCAGATTTTGAGCTTGCTGGCGAACTGCTACTTGGAGGAAGGTCTAAAGTTGCTAGAAGCTATGAAATTAGCGATCGCCCAAGGGGATACTCAAACCCTAAAGCGAGTGGCTCATACCCTCAAAGGTAGTAGTGCGAATCTAAGCGCTGCTCCTCTCGCCCAGCTTTGTCGCAGGTTAGAAGTCATCAGTACCTCTGGTGAACTAGATCAAGCCTCAACCCTATTGGCTCAAATCGAGGGTGAGTACGATCGTGTCAAAAATACTCTCCAACAAGAACTACAAAAGAGCGAAACTAATCTATGAAAGTCCATTAAATAGGTATCTTTTTGCATCAGGACTTAGGCAACTGTCACCCGGATGCCGCAAAATGACTATGCGATCGCATACGCATGATCAAGCCTGGTTCCAAATCTGTTAGCATCGGAATTATTATTCATATATCTCTTCTCTGCATCTGCGTGAATCAGCATCAATTCCTTGTCATCTGCGGTTCATAAATTATATTTTTTATTTTAACTGCAGATACAGACAGACTAACACCGAGTAACGCAGATTAATTAGATCAATTCTGGTTGGAGCGTCCGTGATTGTTGACTATTGACTGTTGGCTGGATTTTACAATAATGACTAATGACTAATGACTAATGACTAATGACTGCTGTCGAAGCGGAATCTCGATCACAAACTCAGTACCTTTCCCCAATTCCGAATTGCATTTTAAAACGCCGCCATGTTTCTCTACCACAATTTGGTAACTAATTGACAGTCCCAATCCAGTACCTTTTCCCACTGCCTTAGTTGTGAAAAAAGGGTCAAATATGCGTTTTCTCATAGATTCCGAAATTCCCGTACCGTTATCAGAAATCCGAATCAGCGCGCTAGGAATAGTACCATTAAGTTGACCGACAGCAGTAGAGATTTTAATTTGAGGAACTACAGATTGACCAGCGAGCAACTTGTTCGATTCCAAAGCATCGATCGCATTTCCAATTACATTCATAAATACCTGATTCAACTGTCCCGCATAACACTCAACTCGATGCAAAATGCCGTATTCTTTCACTAGCACAATGTTGGCACTGTCCGCATTAGATTTCAGCCTGTGCTGTAAAATTAACAGCGTGCTGTCAATGCCCTCGTGAATATCAACCGCCTTCATTTGACTTTCATCAAGACGGGAGAAATTCCTTAAAGACAAAACTATTTGACGGATGCGATCGGCTCCCACCTTCATTGACGATAGCAATTTTGGCAAATCTTCTAGCAGAAATTCCAAGTCAATATCTTCACTCAATTTGTCTATTTCAGGACTATAATCTGGATATTGCTGCTGGTAAAGTTCCAACAAACTCAGTAAGCTAGCAGTATATTCACTAGCGTGATTGAGATTGCCGTAAATAAAATTAACTGGATTGTTAATTTCGTGAGCAATCCCGGCTACCAGTTGCCCCAAGCCTGACATTTTTTCAGTTTGAATCAATTGAGCTTGAGTGTGCTGCAAATCTTTTAAACTTTGAGCGATTTGTTCTGCTTGGCGTCTGGTTTGAGCTAACAAATCGGCTTGTTGGATAGCAACGCCCAATTGATTGGCAATCTGAGCTAAAAAGTTAACTTCTGAACTTTCCCAACAGCGGGGTCTTGAATGTTGATACGCTGTCAGCAAACCCCAAAGTTCTTGTCCTACAAAAATCGGCGCGATCGCATAAGCCTTCACCTGAAATTTCTCTAAAATACCGACAACACACTCCGAGTGGCCAACTTGATAGATATCGTCTACGGCTAGAGTTTCATTATTGGCATATCTGCCGCCTCGGTTTTCCTGCAAATAAGTATCTTGCCAAACTGTACTGAGACCTTCCCCTACCAATTTTATCCAGCCATCTTTCACAAACTCGGCCACATAATAGCCACTCCAATCAGGATTAAATTGATAGACAGCAATTCTATCAACTGGCATAAACTGACAAACTTCTTGGGTTGCTGTCTTAAAAATTGCGTTGATATCGAGAGATTGTCGAATCTTAGCCACCACTTCAAACAGTATCCGCTGTTGCTCGGCGACCCACTGCAAATCGATCGTTTGCTGCCGCGTTTGAGCAAGCAAATCTGCTTGTTCTAATGCTACGCTCAACTGAGCTCCGACTTGCGTAGCAAACTGGATTTCTGAAGTGTTCCAATGGCGCGGACTGTCGCACTGGTGCACGCACAGCAAACCCCAAAGTTCGCTGCCATTCATCAGCGGCATAATCACCTGAGATCTAATTTGAAATAGAGCTAAAATAGCAGCGTGGCAGTCGGAGAGTCCCGCACTTTCGACATCAGGCAGCACTTGAATGCGTCCCTGACTGTATTTATTTGCATAGTTCTCTCCAAAACAATGATCGCGAATCTTTACATCCATTGCTGAAGGAAAATCTGGCAAAACATCTTCGGTAATAAATTGACCTTCATTAAAATTTGAACTTGTATCGAAGCGATAAATGCCCACTCTATCAGCCTTTAATATCCGCCGCAATTCTGTAGTTGTCGTGCTAAAAATTGTATCTAAATCGAGAGATTGTCGAATCTTAGCAACTACCTCAAACAGTATTCGCTCCTGCTCTGCTGCCCGTTGCAACTCAACTGCTTGCTGCTGAGTTTGAGCGAGCAGATCTGCTTGTTCTAAAGCAATGCTTAGCTGAGCGGAAATTTGGGTGGCAAATTTAATTTCGGAAGCTTCCCAGTTGCGGGGAGCCGAACATTGGTGTACGCACAGCAACCCCCAAAGGTCGTTGCCTTTCATAATCGGTGCAACTAAAGTAGCTTTGACCTGAAATTGCTCCAAGACTTTGTGAAAGCAATCTTGCAGTCCAGCTTGTCTGATGTCGGGCATGGCGTGAACTCGCCCCTGAGAGTAGAGATTGGCGTAGTTTTCTCCAAAGCAGCGATCGTGCACTTTGACTGCCATTGCTGACACAAAATCTGGCAAAACATCTTCGGCAACGAATTCGCCGTCGTTAAATTCTGATGCGGAATCGAAGCGGTAAACCGCAACTCGATCAGCATTTAAAGCCCGCCGCACTTCCTGGGACATCGTGCTAAAAATTTTGTTCAAGTCGAGGGATTTACGCATTTTTGCCACCACTTCAAACAGCACTCGCTGCTGTTGGGTCAACTGCTGTAGTTGAGCGGTGCGCTTTTGAACTTGATTTTCTAAGTTGGTGTTAAGTTCCTCTATTTGTTGATCGAGTTGGTAGTGGTTAATAGCATTAGAAAAGTGCGTGCCAAAAATGTGGATCAATTCAATTTCTTCAGCCTTCCATTCGCGAATTTGGGCAGTTTTTGACTCTTTCCACGATTCAAAAGATATCCGAGATTGGGCGAGCCGCTCGTCGCTATCAAACTGTCTCGCCCAGAGAGTTTCGGTGTCAAATTCTTCTCGAAAAATGGTCAAGTAACCGAATATGTGCTGGCGGGTTCTGAGTGGTACGATTAAAATGCTGCGAATTTTGGTCGATCGAAATGCAGGTTGTAGGCTTCTCAAACTGCTAATTTTGTACAAGTCGGGAATTGCCCAAACCTGTTGCTCGTCGGATTTAAAATATTCGTGCCAGACGCTGTATTGCTCAACCTGCGGGTATTTTGCGGAAATTCCCATCTTCGGCCCTGAGCCGCAAGTGTAGACTGTGAGTTCCCGATTCGAGTTATCCGAATAGGGAACTAGATTCGTAACCTTGCTGCTGTCGGAAACCAATGGCGTGGCGAAAATGCACAGCCTGCCGCCGCCTGCATCTAGTGCTGCTACCGATTCTGCCAAAGCTGTTTGGAGTTCAATCGCCGGCTGGGAGTTAAGGGCTGTGGCGACGCGGTTGACTGCGGCTTCCCGTTGAGCTTTCGCCCTCGCTTGGGCGAGGAGGGTTGATTGGGCTATGGCGACGCCGAGCTGATCTGCCACCATCTGAACGCCTTGGAGTTCGTTTTCTGCCACACTCCGGGACTCGGAGTGGTGAGATACCAACAATCCCCAGAATTCTTCGCCGTGAAAAATTGGTACTACTAAGCAAGCCTTGACGCCCAGTGCAGTCAAGTATTCAGCGTGGCAGGGGTCAACCGCACGAAAGTGCATTTGGTCGTCGGGCAGCAGTTGGCCCGAAACCGCCTCGCGGCGCGGACTTTGGCCTAGCTGCCCGGAATCTATATCGACGATCGATCGCACCTGTACTTGCGCGAACAATTCGCGGGCGTGAGGGGGAATATCGTCTGCTGGAAAATGCAGACCCAATAGGGATGGCAAGCGGTTGCCGTTAATTGATTCGGCAATCACTTCACCGCTACCGTCGCTATGAAATTTGTAGATTTTTACTCTGTCTGTTCCCAAGAAGGATTGAACTTCTGCTGCTGTTGCGCTCAGAATTTCCGGGAGTTCTAGAGAGCGGCGAATGCGGTTGGCGATGCGTTCGAGCAAATTTGCTCGATCGAACCTCACCTTGAGATTTTCGATCTTTAATGAGTCCATTATTAATCTTTTGCTTCCCTAGCAATAACAGTAAGCGGCCCACAAGTTTTGTGCCTGTTAAAAAATTTGGCAAGCACAGCCATTTAATAAAATATAAATATCCTGATGCCGATCGTCGATTAGTTTTACACCTGTAGCGATCTGCCTTAAAATTGCAACTTTCCATTGCAACTTTCCATTGTGTGGGATTACAACTTTTGTACTTTAAATATAAACTTTGTACAGCCTGCCTTGCAAGCTCTTTACCCCAACGGACTAAAATTGTCAAGTTTCAAGACTTGCAGAGTCATTCACCACAACCGATGAAGGTCGTACCGAAGTATCTGACTCCAGGATGCAAAAGCTGGCTGAAGAACGAGCTTACGGAAAGAAATAGCATGGAATTCAAAAGGTTAACTCAGAAACCGGGTTTATATGTCTAGGATTGGATCTGCTGCTAGCGGGTTCGGAGAATGGTCGATCGACAATCCGCAGCTTTTTCAGATATTTTTAGATCAAAAAAAAGCTCCTGCCGTTAAGCAGGAGTCTTTTTCAACTAGACAATCAAATCAGAAATAAATTCGATCGATTAGTCTAAGTCTGGCATAGAAAGTACCGCTTCATTTTCGCGATCGATACCCTTCTCAAAGCCAGCGACAGCCGCGCGAGCGCGACCAGCGTGCCACAAGTGGCCGACCAAGAAGAAGAAACCCATCACAAAGTGGAAACAGGACAGCCAAGAACGAGGAGAAGTGAAGTTAAACGAGTTAACTTCAGTCGCCACACCGCCCACAGAGTTCAAAGAACCCAAAGGAGCGTGAGTCATGTACTCAGCCGCGCGGCGAGCTTGCCAAGGCTGAATGTCATTCTTGATTTTGTTCAAGTCCAAACCGTTAGTACCGCGCAAGGGTTCCAACCAAGGGCCTTGGAAATCCCAGAAACGCATCGTTTCACCGCCGAAAATGATTTCGCCAGTAGGAGAGCGCATCAGGTATTTACCCAGACCGGTGGGGCCTTGTGCAGAACCGACGTTAGCACCCAAGCGTTGGTCGCGGATCAGGAAGGTCAAAGCTTGCGCTTGAGAAGCTTCCGGGCCCGTCGGGCCGTAGAATTCGCTGGGGTAAGCAGTGTTGTTGAACCAGACAAAGCAGCAAGCGATGAAGCCCATCAGGGACAAAGCACCCAAGCTGTAAGACAGGTAAGCTTCGCCAGACCAGATTAAGGCGCGGCGAGCCCAGCCGAAAGGCTTGGTCAAAATGTGCCAAACACCGCCAGCGATACAAATCAGGCCAAGCCAGATGTGACCGCCGATGATGTCTTCCATGTTGTTGACGCTGACAATCCAGCCTTCGCCACCAAAAGGAGAGCGAACCAAGTAGCCAAAAATCACAGCCGGGTTCAGGGTGGGGTTCGTGATAATACGCACGTCCCCGCCGCCTGGAGCCCAAGTGTCATAGACACCGCCGAAGAACATAGCCTTAGCAACCAGCAGCAAGCAACCGCCACCCAACAAAATTAGGTGATAGCCGATGATGTTGGTCATCTGGTTCTTATCTTTCCAGTCGTAGCCGAAGAACGAAGAGTATTCTTCGAGAACTTCCGGGCCGCGAACGGCGTGATAAATGCCGCCCAAACCGAGAACTGCAGATGAAATTAAGTGAAGAACCCCGACTACGAAGAACGGGAAGATATCAGTGACTTCACCGCCAGGGCCTACGCCCCAACCCAAAGTAGCGACGTGGGGCATCAAAATTAAGCCCTGTTCGTACATGGGCTTTTCTGGGATAAAGTGAGCGACTTCAAACAAAGTCATTGCACCGGCCCAGAACACGATCAAGCCAGCGTGAGCGACGTGGGCGCCCAGCAGTTTGCCGGAGAGATTGATCAAACGAGCGTTGCCAGACCACCAAGCGAACCCGGAGGATTCTTGGTCGCGACCGCTTGCGTAGGAATTAGAGAGCGTTACCACCCGGTAGAACCTCCAACGATTTTAGATTTTGGATTTTGGGTTTTTTTGTTCCCTAGTAGGGCACGGGAGTACCGCACCTGCGCCGGGGAATAGGGATTTGGATTTCAGATTAAGTTAAAAAAACTAAATTAATCTGAAATCCAAATCCTGATTTTTTTAAAGTGCGTTACCGCGAGGCAGAACTTCTTCAGGGAAGATGAAGTTTTCGTGGGGTTGGTCTGTCGGAGCCATCCAAGCACGAATGCCTTCGTTAAGCAGAATGTTCTTAGTGTAGAACGTTTCAAACTCAGGATCTTCAGCAGCGCGTAATTCTTGTGATACGAAGTCATAGGCGCGCAGGTTTAATGCTAAACCGACGATGCCAATGGAACTCATCCACAAGCCTGTAACAGGTACGAACAGCATGAAGAAGTGCAACCAGCGTTTGTTGGAGAAGGCAATTCCGAAGATTTGCGACCAAAAACGGTTGGCTGTAACCATCGAGTAGGTTTCTTCTGACTGAGTTGGGTTGAAGGCGCGGAAGGTGTTTGAGCCTTCGCCGTC
>NZ_JAUBQQ010000045.1:0-48961 GCF_036701335.1 Microcoleus sp. Pol12B5
ATTCTAATTAACTCATAATTTTGCCTGGAATATCATTCTACTATGTATTTGTGTAATTAATTCTGTCTAACTACTTACCATCAGCGTGTACTGCTTTATCAAAGCTAATCGAACTTAACTTTAGTTAGCTCAAGCGAGTTGAAGTTTATTTCCTATCCCTCTTGGATACTCGGCTATCCCAAGATAAGTCGGCGATCACCCGATCGCCAAAGGTTCTATAGTTAAGTTTAGCGCCTCAACCTAAATTACTCTCTCTAGAAGAAGTTATTTTTCTAGATCAAGAAGATATAGGTTTAGTCAACTATTTGCCCCTTTCGTTCAGTTCGCGAACGCACCGCCAGATGGAACAAAATACTTTACCCGTAGAGGTGATTCTCTCTCACCCCCGCCAATATTTAGGCAGCATTCGGCTGGATTGGACGCCACAACCGGGGAACTATCTAGATTTAGAGGGACAAACCTACGCTGTATTGGAACGCCACCACCGCTATCAACTCAAATCTGGCCGCTACCGACTGCAAAAAATTGCCTTGTACGTGCAGTCGGCTACACCGCCGACGGAAAGAACTTTTGTAAGTGGCATCTGGGTTATCGGAGATGCTAGCTGTCGCTTTAATGCTCGATCGGAAATTCTGCGCTGTGCTGTCAATCCCAATGGCCCGTGCAACTGCTGTTGCGATTACCAAAAGTCTTGAATCATGGAGTCAGTACACAATTCCACCTCGCCCAACCGAGAGTGCCGAGAATCTCGGCGTCTCCCTCATTTACAAAAAACTATCAAAACCCACTAGCAACCCTCGAACCGAATTTAAATTCTTCAGGCAGGGGGTAATCTATCTTCTGATAGCTGTGCAGCACGTCGCGAATGCCAGTATGAATCAAATTTTCTATGTGCAGCAACTGCTCTGAAGAACAGCGAACCTGAACTGTTTGGTTTGACACAGACTCGCCGGAGTCGATCGCAGTATATCTATTAGGAACTCGGCTGAGTACATAAGCAATTAAATCCTGTCGCAATCCCGAAGGCGAAAAAGCTTGTTGGTAAGGGTGCTTCGGATAAGACTCCAAGATAATTTCTACTTCCTCTGTGACTACAGCTAAGGTAATATTGACAAGATTTTTCTGCATTTTCCCCGTCCCCAAACACTCGTTAACTAATATTTTTGTGGTCGTTCTATATCTCGTCTGATTTCTCATGAATTTTAACCCGCTAATACCCCCAATCGTTCTTCGGTCATCACCAGCTCGCACTCGGAACTTACCTCTTCTATAACCCGCAGCACGTAGCAGGGAATCTTGTCGGATAAAATAGCACTTGCCACCGTACCAGTGTGAATTTCTAAGACTGCTTCTGCAGCAGCTTCAAACATCAGTCGCTGTCCCGGAAACATCACTCTTTCAAAGTACCAATTAGGAATATTCCCAATCCGAACCACCTGAACTTGGTTGCTAACATTTGCGTAATAGCACAGAATCTGCTTGTTACCTTGATAAGATAGCTGCTCAGACATTTAAAAAATCTCCACACTCTTTCTAAAACTTACTGAGACTTGGCCTTGCCTGTTAGTAGCAATTACGAGTTTGGCTCTTGTTCAAACGATCGACTTATTTTTGGGGTGTTATTCGAGAGCGCGAATCACATCTTCAGTTATTAATTTTTGTAGCATTTAGTTATCCTGCCAACACTTAGAGGACTGGCGCAGAAACCCGGTTTTTCCCGGTACAAAACCCGGTTTGTTTGGTATGCAGGGCCTAGATACTGACTTATGGAGGTTGGTTGTGCTGTAGCACGAGTTAATCGAAAGTACCCTCACTCCCCCGAACTCTCCTGACAACAGGTTCGCTCTTTGGCAGCGGAATGGTGCTGAGAGTGCGATCGACCTTCAGATCCCGAGCTTCGAGTAAACTTTATCTAGAAAATATGAGGAAATTATGAAGACCATCATTTTTTTTGATAAATATACTTTTGTCGAAGGAGAGATTACAACAGTTAGGCAAAAACCTGGTTTTTGAGCCAAAAACTTGGCTGCATCTGTGATCCTGGGTTAAAAAAACAGGTTTCTGAGGGAAATCTGCATAAATCTTGGATTAGCAGGTTGAAACGGAGTTTTTTAGCAAAAAACTTTGCTGCATCTGTGATTCCGGGTTAAGAAAAACCGTTCTTGAGGCAAGTGTTTGTAACTTCTGGAGGAGTTATTCTGCCTGTAAATACGGTGATCGGCTTTGCGCGTAACAAAAAACCCCGACTCCCTGAGATCATCTCTAGAACTTCTAGGGAATCAGAGTTTAAATTAACCAATCACCGATCGATCTCAAAGCTAAATCAAAAAAATGAGGAAATTATGAAAATAGCAGGAAAAACTAGAAGTTTCCTGGACGCATCAACCCGGTTTACCAACATAATTGCGTAATTTTCGCAATAATCAAGAGAACCAGAAAGCGGATTGTCGATCATCATCCGGCTTTAATGCCCCCTTGATTCTTTAGTCGGGCTGGGCCAACTTTGTTTGTCTAGTAAGGGTTTCAAATGCCGAGTTTGATATGGTATCTGCGATCGCTTTTTACCCCAGTTTACAGCAACGGTTCCCAACCCAGAATGTCCGCCACTTGCTGTGCCAAACTCAAAGGATCGAAAGGCTTGGCAATCACCCCCGCTACCCCCAAATCAGCAAATTCGCTCAAATCCATCGCCTGCACCTTAGCCGTCAGGAAAATCACCGGAATCCCCCGAGTAGCCACATTGTTTTGCAGCAAACCAAACAGAGTAAGTCCGTCCATATCCGGCATCATCACATCTAGCAGGATAGCGTCAGGAAGTTGAGTTTCAGCTAACAGCAATCCTTGGCTGCCGTCGGGCGCGCTTAGTACAATCCAGCCGCCTAAATGTTCCAGACAGGCCTGAATCACGCTGCAGAGGTTTTTTTCATCATCGATGACCAGAATGCGCTTTGCTGACATAATTAAAACTCAATTTTTAAATTAATTATGGTAAACTGAAAAAAACTTAAGCACCCTGCCTCATCAACTCGGCTTCTTCACAGATAGAGAAGAAGAAAGAAGCAATAAAATTAAGAGTTTCAGCAGTTAAGAACGTTCTAATCAAGCGGTTGGTATGTGGCCACTTACCTACTGAAACCCTGAACATAAAAATCGACATATCAGCCTCCTAAAATCATCCTAACCGCGTGCGTTTCCAGAAACTTTAGCTTTCGCGAGTTCCGATCAAAGCAATCTCAAACCTCCAAACTTTTTCCCCCTTCGCCTTCCAACGGTGCAGGCACTGTGAAATAGAAACTGCTTCCTTCTGAGACAACACTTTCGGCCCAAATTCTGCCGCCGTGCTGCTGTACGATACTGCGACAGATAGCCAAACCCAAACCCGTACCTCCTTTTTGGCGGGAGTCAGAAGCATCGACTTGTTGAAACCGTCCAAAGATAGTTTCTAGTTTATCTGCAGGAATCCCCCGCCCTCGATCTTTGACTTCAAATAAAACCCGTGAAGCGTAGCTATCCCGTAGGGAATCGCCTAAATCCTCAACCCTGACAGTTACTGTACTCCCTGGAGCGGAGAATTTAATCGCATTGCTCAACAAATTTACCAGCAGTTGAACGATTCTGTCCGGGTCAGCCCAAATTTGGGCTGTTTCGGGCAAAATCGACAAATCAATATTATTTTCAGCAGCCAAAGAAAGTACAGCTTCTGCAGACTTCCGCATCAAAACCTGGGCATCGCACCACTGCTTGACGAGGATAACTTGGCTCGAATCGAGCCGCTCTAAGTCGAGAATATCGTTTACCAAACGCACTAACCGTTCGGTATCGCTCGAAGCGATTTCTAACATCTGTTTGGCAGTTTCCGGTTTACTTTTCAGTACCCCAGCCGCCAGCAAACCTAAAGAACCGCGAATGGAGGCAAGCGGCGTTCTCAGTTCGTGGCTGACAATCGAAATAAACTCATTTTTCATTTTTTCAATTGCCCGACTTTCTGTGACATCTGTGACTGTGCCGACGTGACCAATTAGTTGAGATCTGTCGGAAAAAATCGGAGCTGTTTTCAGCCGACAAAACCGGATGGTTCCGTCTCGCTGGATGTGTCGGAATTCGCAGGAAAATTCCCCATCTAGCGATTGCGATTGGGACCACTTAGACAGAATTAGTTTGAGGTCTTTGCGGTGAACAAACCGCATCCAGCCGTTTCCTAAAGCTGCTGCCGGTGTGAAGTCACCAATTGCTTGACAGCGAGGATTTGTATAGGTACATTTCCCCTCAGTATCGATTTTGAAAATGCCCACAGGGGAACTCTCGCTCAGAGAGCGAAATAAAGCTTCGCTTTCCCGGAGTTCTGCTTGAGAGCTTTCTAGTTCTCTGGTTCGCTGCAAAACTCGCATTTCTAACCGTTCGTTGAGCTGTTGAAGGGCTGCTTCAGCAAGTTTACGATCGCTAATATCTCGGTGCACTGAGACCCAGTGGGTAAACTCACCATTTTCGTCCGCTATGGGCACAATGCTCATTTCTACCCAAAATTCCGTCCCGTCTTTGCGGTAATTGATCGAGTCAACTCGCAGCGGCTGCCAGGTTTCCAAAGCTGTCCGAATTTGATCGAGACTGGCGCGGTCTGTTTTTTCTCCTTGCAAGATGCGCGGCGTTTTGCCCACAACTTCTTCTAGCGTATAGCCGGTCATCCGCGTGAAAGCTGGGTTGACATAAATAATTCGCGGGCCCGGTTCCTCAATCGGTTCAGCTTCGGTAATTAACACGGCGTCGTTAGTGGTGGTGACTGCTGATTCCAACAGGCGCAACTGCAATTCTCTAGCTTTGCGATCGGTAATTTCTGTAACTGTCCCCACCATCCGCACTGCATCGCCGGCGTCGTTGTAAAAAAACTTACCTTTTCCCTCGATCCAGTGAATGCTGCCGTCGGGCCAAACCACGCGGTATTCCAGAAAGTAATCTGCTCGCTGGGCCAGGGTCTGATTTATAGTATTATCCGTATTTTTTAAATCTTCTGGGTGAATGCAAGCTGCAAAACTTTGATAAGTTCCCGCAAAAGTTCCCGGGGCCAACCCAAACAACTCTTCGTGTTCCCTCGACCAAACAATGCAATTTTTCTGCAAGTCCCAGTCCCAAAATCCGATTTTGGTAGCCGACAAAGCTAAGCTAAGCTGCTGATTCGTTTTCCGCAACTCCATGCTAGTAATAGCAACTCGTAGTTCTCGGGCTATTTCGATTTCGCACCGCTGCCAAGGCAAAGATTTTAACCTAACAGTTTCTTGCCATAAGTCAAAGGAATTGCGAGGAGACAGCGGCCGACTGCCATCCGGTTTAACTTCAATTTCCCCATCTGGTTTGCCGGCCCAGTTGACAGTTTGAATTGTTTCGGGACGGAACCACAAAATGTAATAATTTTGCATCTCGGACATGGCAAGGACGAGCAAACCGCTAGCAACTTCTTTAAACTTCTGCGAGGGCGGATACAGTTTTGAGAGAGAATCTGTATGGAAAATATCATTATTTATTTGAGTTTTTATCCAAGCAATTAAGTTTTCTATTTCTAGCAATTCCGGGGTGTTGCCGATGGTTGTTAAATTTTCATTTGCACACACAACTCCACCAGTAGCGCCCACTAATGTCAGCAATTCATCTCCGGATTTAAGTAAACCTTCTACAAACCAGTGTGATTGAGAAATTTTGGTAATAAACTTATGGCAATTTTCTTTTAAATAAATTGCATATTCCCAATTTTCGCTATCTTGTTTATAGCTAAGTTCTAGATTCACAAACTTTGCTAGCAGTTCGCAAGCCTTTCTTGTTTCATAGTTGACATACTTTCGTGTTGGGTGGTGACAGGCGATCAATCCCCAGAGTTTTCGATCTTTGATTAATGCCAAGGTCATGCTAGCGCCAACGTTCATATTTTTGAGATATTGAACATGGCAAGGTGAAACTGCTCTCAACAAAGAGAAGCCCAGATTCAGGGGGCGGCCGTTCAGCGGATTGCAGTGAGGAATTAGTTCTATCGGCTGACAGTTAATATCGGGAATAAACCGAATTAAATTCATGTTGAACAGCTTTCTTGCCTGGGGAGGAATATCGGTAGCCGGATAGTGCAGTCCCAATAAAGGAGCCAAACTTTCTACTTTGTCTTCGGCGACAACTTCCCCCGCACCAGTGGTATCAAATTGATAGACGATCGCTCGATCGAAACCGATCATCCTCCGCACCTCTTCAACTGCTGTCTGACACAGCACTTGCAGGTTTGGTGTTTTGTGGATTTTGTCGATCGGCTCTTGGACTAAATGATAAAAATCGAAAGAATCGCTAGGTTTTGGGGAAACAGCCGACTCGAGTTCAAGAATTAATGCTGAATTTGATTGATGTAGCGTCCCCTCAAAAAAAGACTTGCGGTCTTGACTTTTGAATGATAATCTGATAGCGTTACGTTGTTGGTCGTTTTCAAATAAAGCTTTTTCAATAGCTTTAATTTCCTCAGTCTCGACAAATTCCTCTAAAAATTGCTCCAAAAGTTGTTCGGGGTAAAGGCCCATCGCCTCAAAAGTATTGTTGCTAACTTGCAAAATTTTCAACGCCGGAGATTCCAGCACCAAAAGGATGCCGTGAGGTTGAATCGAACCCGGGGCGTAAATTAGTTCGCATTCGCTGTCATTGAGATTGTTTTTGTCTGAGGGCAATATCATGGCTTTCACCTGATTAATACTTCTCTAAATAAGTCTGTGTTCTTGATGAGCTGGCAAGCATCTATTAACGCCATCGCGTCCGAATCGCACAACCAAACAATCCCAAGTCTTGGCTAAGGCTTCCTTCCTGAGTCGTTTCCGACACGCACTGCATATTTATTCATGGTTATACCAGTTTTAAACAAGAATACAACTGTAGCCCCGTGTTCCCAACCACGAGCTTCATCATTCATTCCCAATTCTTCAATTCTTTAATTCTTTAATTTTTTAATCTAAAATGGGATTAGCGCTGTGCCTGAGCCAGTCTGTTTCTGAGTTGAGTCCGCTCCAAACGATTCAGGAGGCGAGCAATTAATTCCGGTTTCACGATCGGCTTGTTCACGTAATCGTCAGCACCTGCGACAAACATTTGGCGCACTATTTCTGACTCGGAATGAGCTGTCAAAAATAGGACGGGGAGCTTGCTCCAGCGCAAATCGTTGCGAACTGCCAAACACAGCTCGATACCGCTGTAACCGGGCATCTCCACATCTAAAATTAGCAAATCCGGACAAGTCGTTTCGAGTACCTCCCAGAACTTTTCGGGATCGTCCAATGTTGTTACTTGAAATCCCCAAGGTTGTAGAATCACTTGCAGTACAGCCAATAGATGCACGTCATCGTCTACCACCATAACTTTAGCTTCAGCAGGGCCAGTCTGGTCGATTAATTGGGCGACTGCTTTGAGTATATCTGCTGGGGGTATAGATTTGTGTAAAAAGCCCGAAGCTCCCAAACGAGCAACTTCTATTCGATCGCTCAATTGATTGTGTCCGCTAAAAACCATCACCGGAATTTCTGGCTTTTCACTGCGGAGTTCGGCTAAGAGAGAAAGTCCGTTTTCCTGAGATCGGGAAAATTTCAAATCCAGCAAAATCGCGTCGGGAGGCTGTTGAGAAATCGCATTTCTTGCCGCTTGCGGAGAGTTGGCGACTTCTATCTGAAAGCCGGAACCGGATGCTACTGTTTTCAGTTGCTCGCTCCCAAAAGTATCATCATCAACA
The DNA here is from genome assembly GCF_036701335.1 of Microcoleus sp. Pol12B5. Taxonomy (NCBI): domain Bacteria; kingdom Bacillati; phylum Cyanobacteriota; class Cyanophyceae; order Oscillatoriales; family Microcoleaceae; genus Microcoleus; species Microcoleus sp. Pol12B5. Next base: position 7,739 of record NZ_JAUBQQ010000045.1, read on the forward strand.
ATCAGCATTCGGCGCGTTTGGGAAACCGCAGGAACCAAAGCGCCTTCTGGTTCGGGCGACGGGCGATCGAATACCTGTTTGAGCTGATGCAGAAATCCCTCAATCTGCTGAGCTGTCCCCGGTTTCAAGATATTTTCAGCCTTGAACAAATGTTCTATCTCGCGCGCAACTTCCGAACCTTTCGGCAGGCCTAACGTTCCCAAAGAACCGACTAATTTGTGAGCTTGGGTCTGGGCTTCCTCGCGCAGTTCGCCCTCCAAGCTTCCGTTTTTCAGTTGATCGATCGCGCGATCGAATATCGCCACCTTTTCTATAAAATTAGCTTTTAAATTTTCTCGCATTTGGGCAATCGCATTCAAGACTTTGAGACGGCGCTCGTCTTTGTTTAATTCCTGGCTAGACCCGCTGGATTCAGTAGATAAAGTCTCTTGATTTTTAGCAGTTTCTGCCGTTTCCTGCCCAACTTGTTGGTTCTCAATCTCCTCCGGCAGACTTTTGAGCCGATAGCCCAATCCGTACACGGTTTCCACTAAATCTACAGTCATCCCGGCTGCTTTCAGCTTCTGCCGCAGCCCCTTGATGTGAGCGGTAACTGCTTCTTCTTGAGGAAATTCGCCGGCCGACCAAATGCGATCGAGGATAGCGCTGCGACTGAAAATGCGCCGAGGATTTCTCAGGAAAAGTTCGAGCAAATTGTACTCTTTGGGAGTCAAGTGCAGCACTTTTTCGGCATAAGTTACTTCTGTAGTGTCTGGGTTGACTTGCAGTTTTTCCCAGGTCAAATTTGTACTTGACAAAGTTGCCTTACCCCGGCGCAGCAAAGCCCGAATTCGAGCGATTAATTCTTCGAGATTAAAGGGTTTAACCACATAATCGTCTGCACCCGCCTCTAAACCTTGGACTCGATCGTTGCTGCTATCTAGCGCTGTCAGCAGTAAAATCGGCATTTGGCAGCCGGACGATCGCAATTTTCGACACAAACTAATGCCGTCGAGTTTAGGAATTAGCACATCCAAAACAATCAGGTCGTAATCGTATGCCTGCACCAAATGCAACGCTGTTTCACCGTCTGCTGCCGCATTCACATTGTAATTGTGAGAGTTCAGCGCTTGAGTCAGCAAACTGACTGTAATTGTGTCATCTTCTACCAGCAGGATTTTCATAAACGTCACCTGTCCTTCCAACTATTCTTGGAACTTTTTATCGGTTTTTGGGGCTAATTAAATAGTCTTTTTACAACTGAATTCAAAAAATCCCCACCTTCAGTATAACAAATACTATTCTTGAAATAGAATAATTGTCAATTATTATTTTGATTTTATTTGTTTTCCTCTCGAAATGTTTCATTAGATTCGGGCTGATATTTTATGGTTTTTTGTACTTCAGCGCCTGCTGAATCTTTTGAATCAAATATTGCGAAGAATCTTGATTTTTAACTAAGTCTTCCAACTCGGAGACCGCGACTTCTGTGTGTTCTGTATCTCTAACTAAAGAATCAGCAGTAACACTTTTTATGACTCCCAAAGGTTCTTGGATAGCGGTCAACGAATTGAAATTTTTTTCCGCTATTAATTCTTCCAACTCTAATAGGGCCATTTCGGCGCGATCGATCTTGATAGTCACGGATTTAGCCACATTAGCACCCGCTCTTGCTGCCTCCGTGAGTTCGTGAACTCGAAGTTTAAATCGGCTAGCAATTTGCTCCATTTGAGTCCCCAATTCAAAAGTCTTACTTGCCAGTCTGCCAATTTCTAGACTCACTTTGCTCAGACCACTAGGCTGACTTCCCATTTGATTGGTAACTACAGCCACCTGTACTGCTAAATGCCTGACTTGTTCGATCGCCTCCCGGATCGTTCGGGAAGTGCGGTTAACCGTTTCTAAATCATTAGCTATTGCTTTGCCCACCCCCAAAATTTTATCTGTATTGTTGCAAATAGAATTAGCACCTTGAAAAGTAGCTTGAAATGCTTGGCGACCTTCCGAAGAAATCAGTTTCGCAATTTTTACAAATCGCTGATTCATTTGAGCGATTTCTTCAGCTTGTTTGACCAGTGCCACTTGCTGGGAACTAGGATTGGTATGGGAATTTTCTGTTTGACGTTGGTGGATTTTTAAAATTTCATTACATTCGTGAACCTTAGCCTGTTCTTGTTGAATGAGCGCCAAATACTTGTGTCTTTCTACTCGGTATTTTTGAATATATTTGTTGGCTTGCGCTAAAAGTTTCGACTGGGCAATCACCAGAGTATGAACGTCCAAAAGGTGGTGGCTCTGGTCTTCCCTTACCACAATAATTGGTTCATAAATCAAGTCTTTGTGCCTGTGGAAAGACGCTTGGACGGCATCGTCAACTTTCCAGTTTTCCGAAAGCAGCAAAGGCGGAATTCTAATAAAATCTAACAATGCTCGAATTGGGTGTGACCCGTAAAGTTCTGCGCGATCGGGAAAACTCATTTGCTCTCGAAATTTGACGCGAGAAATCATGCCCAATACCTGTGATTCATGAGTAATAATGACTCCCGGCAGGTCTGGTTCTTGCTCAAATCTTTCAGCCACTACCTGTCCTAGAGTTGCAGCGCTCACTTGGAAGTCATGACACGGCAGATGTCCGATCGTGAAATCGGGGGTGAGTTGAGTTGGATTGCTCATTTACCCGGATAGTGTTAAGTACAAGTTAACAAATTATATATTAATATTATACTGGAATAAGATTGTTTCAAGTAATAACAATGATAGGGAGAAATAAGCTCTCTGGCTCCGGGGCCTTCTATTACCTACTTTCTGACTACTGTCATCTCAAGTCTGTTGGATCGGCCGCACCTGTTGTGCCACGGGTTCCGTCCTCACAACAGGGGCATCCATATTTTGTTCTTTAAAACAACCGGGAAAATATCTAGATTGAATCCCCACACACTGATGTTAGTATTTTGATGGCTGGCAATAAGCTTGCGCTGCACAAGTCTTGCGGGATGCCAGCCTCCCAGCTCTTCAATACTTCACCGTCAACGGCAGACTCTTCACACCCAAATTTGCGATCGACGCCATCCGATCGCAAAATCGCCGCCACCCTTCCCAATTTTTCAGCACCACACACCCAGCGCTGCCGGGATAATTGGCGTCAAAATGCAGTCCCAATTCAGCCCGAGCCCCTTTATCGGAAACTACAGGGTCAGGGGTGATGTGGAAAAAATCTCCTTCTACGCCACGAGTTTCTAGGTAATAAGGTTCGCTAGGGATTTGATATTCACCAGCCGGAATCGGCCCTTTCCCCCTTACCCATTCGTCGCCCGGTCGCTGGTAATCCGCACAGCCAGAAGTCGCCACATAGTCGATCGCCTTACCGTCTGGATAAACGAGCTGCAAATTTCCGTAAATTAGCTCTAAAGATTGAGCTAATTGCATTGTAAAAATCAAGTGATATTGATTCATTTTAATCTCTCTTTTAATTGGTCTATTAGTAATTGCATTTCTGCAAGTGTTTTTCGTCCTGATATTAAATCGCGCAAGTTAGCAATTGTCATTCCTTGTATGTAACCGTATTCTTTACAAAGGCTTTCATAACACTGCAACAATTGCAGCCGACTAACTTTATCGTCGCTTAACAATTGGCTAGCTTCGTGGATAGTCATTTGATGACGGCGGTGATGATTTAGGCGAGGGAACTAACAAACCTATTAAACCGGGAATAATTGCCCCCAAAACTGGTACTAAAAGCATCGGGTTTTTGTCTTGAATAGCTAAAACTAAGCATCCAGCACTAATCATCATTACCGATACACCTAAACTTGCAACAGTGAAGCGATAGGAATATTTGTCCACTTAAAACCCCGTATTTTCATTATTATATTCGTTCAGTAAATCATCTTGAATTTCGTGAATGCCTCCGCGCACGTGATAGCCGTGATGAATTTTAAGATAATTTTGGATGTCGCGAACTTCCGCTCTTTGGCTTATATACAGGCTGCGAAGTACAGTAAGCTTACGTTGAATATTTGCTAAAAGCGTAAGCACACCTCGCGTCACATTCCACAAAACTATCAAGCTAATTAAAGACGTTAAAAACGTACCAATTAGCGACATGGAATCTGTAAGGTTTTTCACAAATTTTTACTGCTAATTATTCCCCGTGTATTTTTCAATTACTAGCGCGATTTCTTTATGCCAGCGAGCTGGCTGAAATTTAAGGCGATATTCGGTTGTCAGTACGGGAAGTTGAATTAATGTTATATTGTTGAGCGGCACTGTCCACCGCGACGCCACAAAATCGGGCCCAGAAACACTACCTAGTAATTGAGATAGAGACCCCCCAGCCACCAACCGGATTTTGCTGATGATGAAGTACAGTAAATCCGAATGGTGTGCTGGGCAAAAGTTCCAGGGATTAAAATCCTGCCAATGCTTTCCGCAATAGGGCTTCTAGAATGTTGGTCACTGTAAACAGTTTCCCAATTTAAGGGGTTATCAAGGGGCATTACTACCAGTCAATGTAGAACTCTTCAACGTCCTTAAAATCATCCTCAAACCATTCCAACTCGTCAGGCGATACGTACATATCACCATATAAGTTTTGTTGGTGCTGTTCGTACTCGCCGCCAAGCACGTAATCTTGAAATTCATTGTTGTTAACAGCCCTTAAAACGCCGCCGGCTGCTGCATCTGGCACAAAACCAAAACAACCCTTGGCGTTTACTTGAGACTCCCAACCTGGCGGCATTTGACTTAACGTTGCGTTGAATTCTGAATCTCCTGGCAAGATTAATTGAACGCAATTATCGGGGCTTTCGATTCTGTCCATCCTGTTGGTAAAGTTGAGGTGCTAGGGTCGTAAAATGTGCTCAAGGTTTTGCTACTATTATCCCCGTCAGCAATTGTTACTGCAGCTTTAGGCGGCTTGGGAGAATTCCCCCCAAAGCAAAGCTCGTCAAAATCTCCGGCAGTTGCAAGTTTAATGCCCAGTCCATCAATAACTGCTTGGGTAACATTGGTAATTGTTACTTTTGGAAGTTGCCAAGCATATTTGATGCCTCTGAAGGTAACGTAAGCGGTTTGAATAAACGAATTTGGGCGCAAAGCCGATGTGTGCAGTGGAGGCTTGGTTACGCGAGGTCTGGTAATCCTCCATCCGGCAATTTTTAACTGTGTTATCAAAGCAGCCGAGCAAAAAGAAGATGTGTATCTCAAAGCCTCCCTTTTACTAGCTCGCCGAGGCTTGGGAAAATTACTAGCCAAAACTGTTCCTAATGGCGGATTTTCTGGGGTAGTAATCGGAACTTGTCCTAATGCCGTTTTTGCGACTTGTGGAACGTTTGTCCAAAATGCGTAATTTACGCCGCCTACTTCCGCACCCTCAACGGTGGTAGCAATTTTAATCGGAACGTAAACTAAATCTTTCTTGGCGTACTTTGTTTGAGAGCCCATATTTTTAAGTTAATAGATGTGTTAGTTGTTTTTAAGCCAGATTGTTAGCAGCGATGTAACTCAGCACTTCCTGAAAATGCTCTTCATTGAAACCCTTCGGATAAGTCTGATCCCATCTTTGCTTGATTTCGCCATCGGCAATTATGTAGGTAAAACGGTTAACTCTTCCCCCATAAGCTTTGTAATCGTGAAGTATTGGCGTCTGGTGATTGTCACCGGGAATATACCTAAAAGTAATTCCAGCTTTCTCAATGCACTCCTGCATTTTTCCAAGCTCATTCATTCCTGCCACCACAAGCTCGGCTCCCAAACTTTTGCACTCGTCAGCGAAAGCCGAGATTTTCTTAAGAGAATCAATTTTGGGATTGATTTCTTCTGGCAATCGAGCTTCATCGATGAACATTAGCACCAAGCATTTTTCGTCAAAATCCCGAATAGAGATTAACTCTCCATTGATATCAACGGCAGGCTTCGGAAATCGGTAATCCTCATCGCACAGTAAAAATTCTGGAGCCTTGGCCCCCACTTCGAGCATTTCCGGCATAGTGATAAATCTTATTTGTCCTCTGGGCTTAAGCTAAATCCTTTCCCCTTGGCGTGTCAAGAGGCTAAAACCTTTGCCAGACAGACTTTCTCGTTTCTAGGTGTTACACTCAACCCTAGGGTTCGTCCTTAGTACGTTAACTTAGAAGCACGATTATAAAGTTTTGTTAAGCTCGTGAATATTGTTATTTACCCTTTGCTGGGAACTACTAGCCGCAGAGCCATGCTTAGAGAAAAGTCTAGTTTTGACCGACCTTATACTTACCGACCTAGAGGTAATTTACTGATTCGCCTTTCCAAAGAATTGGGAATGCCTGTAGAGGAAGTAACGCGGCAAATTGCTCGCGAACGCCAGCATCTTCTAGGAAAATGACATTACCCTAAAGGTTCAATCCCTACTGGTTCTCTCTCTGGCCACAAATCAAACTCAATCCGCTGTTCTGTCCAAAGATTGCCGGCTGTATCCTCCCGACCGTCTAAATCGGGCGATCGCTTTTTCCAAACCAGCACAGCCTTAGAAGGGTAAACTAAGTAAGGCAATTCGCGCCGCCGTGCCGTTGGGTTTACATACCCAGAATCGCGGGTTCCATTTGGCAACAGTTCAGCCGTGGAAAGTTTTAGCAATTCTTTGATTTTTTGCAGTCCCTCATTTTCCGTACTGGCATAACATTGCATTTGATGCCCGTTGTTGAGTCGCGAATTAACTAATCGTTGGCCGCTGGTGTATTGTTTGGCGGCAAACTTGACTTCTTCCCATGTCAAACCGCGCTTAACATCAAACACGGTAATCTGGCGGCGGCGCGCTCTTTTACCGGATGGCATTACCCACGGCGGTGCGGTTTTTTCCTTAAATTCAATAATTAGCCGTCGCTCTTGAACTCCCGGTGTAACAGTATCGTCTGTGGGATTGCCATTAATCAGCACTCCGACATCTCTGTTACCAAGCATTTGATGAGTTGCTAGCACGCTAACAATTGTCGGCCTCAATACCGCTTCAGAGCCGGTTAGCACTATCCGCTCATCCGGCGCGCTGCGATCGGGTGTAATCTCTACAGTACGATCGACTCCGAGCACCGATGCGTTTTGCATTGCTTGTTGTGCCAACCAAGCATTAATCCCGCCTGCTACTGCAAAACCCGCTTCTATACAAGCTTCTGAGCCTTCCTCAAGCATCTCCTCAGTAAAGTTCCGCCAGAAAACATTGGGAATTGACTCGATTTTGTTCTCAACTGCTTTGGCGATCGTCCACGATTCGCCCGTTCCCCAGTTGTCAACAGTTTTTCCGCCAAGTACCGCCCGCAGCCCTTGACCGAAAATATTGTTAGGGTCTTTCAACGCGCGCCGCACATCTTTGTATAACCAGAGAAAAGTTGCCTGAGTGCCCATGCGGAATCCAGCATTAATTACTTCGCTAGCCGCGTCTAGCATTTCGTCGAGAGCTTGCTCGCCAACTTGCTTCAATAAGTGTGTGCCAAGAGATTGATTAAAACTAAAAACTGCCGCTGCCGGAACTACGCCACACCCTATCCAGCCGATCGCCCGCCCGACAGCACCGCCCAAAATTCCCCCGAAAGAATTCCACAAGCCCTCGACTTGTTTGTCTATTGCAGTATCCGACATATTCCAGTCGAAATTATAAAGAAACTGCACACCGCCCACAACCCAACTCCAAAGCTTAGTAAAACTAAAAGAAATTGCGCTACTAATTGCGGAAATTAAAAAGTTACCAAAACGGACAGCTCCATTAAAAATAGTCTCCAAAAAACCGCCGCTGCTAGAAGTAGTAATTGCACTTGCTGACCACGTTCTGATTAGGTTGCCACCCGTCGAACTTGAACGAATTTTTCGAGATGCTAAATCCTTTAAAATCATCCCTATTTTGGGGATTGCTTGAGCAGTTGCCATTAGTTATCTTTCCCCGCTTGTGCAATGTTGTCGCCGATTTGTCGAATTCTTGGGCGTCGGTCTGGCGTTTTGCCATATGGGTTTTGCATATCAGTAATCCCCGTAGCATTCCTGAATCCGTCTTCTGCACTGTCAAGAAAATCTTCAAAGTTTTTTGTAGGGTTTGGTTCCCCGCTGTCGTCTGTTGGCTTTGTAGGGTTTTTAATAGAATTCGCCAAGTCAACACTTCCTTTCAGCAAGCCCAATAGCTGAGATTTTGTGTCTTTTTTAGTGTCAATTCGCTGCCAATGTACGGCGCGAATAACGGCTGCTGCTTGCAATAAATCCAAAAAGATGTCGCGCAAAGTTTCTTTTTCTGTGTAGTCAAGCCCTTTAAGGTGCAACTCTGATTCCTTGACTAAACTGTCTATCGTTTCAGCCCCTGGGGTAAAACACAAAGGCACGGTAACGTCAATTTCTTGCGTCTTGAAAGCCATGTATTTAATGATTGACTTTGACGCCAAGTAACCTTTAATAGCTTCTTGGCGAGATAACCCTGACTCAACAAGATTCTTAGTAGTAATAGCAATTAGCGCGTCAATATTTGTTGTTAAGGACAACATTTGCCCTTCGATTTCAGCAATCGATTCGGCTAAGTTTGGAAATTTAACCTGCTTGCCTTGGTCGCCTTCTTTAGTAACGTCTGCATCCTTAACATTTATCTGTACTTCCCATTGTCCCCAGCGTTCATCATCGCGCCTAAATTGCCAGTCGAGTAAACTTACTAAATCTGGAATTGGTATCTGTGGTGGTTCTGCGGGTTCCTCTCCTTCCTTTGGTACTTCTTGAATAATAGTTGCAGGCAATTGACCGGGGAATCGGGTCAGCCCTAATTTCACATACATTGCGCGTGTCAAACGCAAATTTTCACAACAGCATTGATCCATATTTCTTTTCCTTGGTGGCGGGTTTGGGAAAGGAGGGAAAGAGATTTCTGGCCTGTCGCATACTTCCTTTAGTTCATATTTACTTACCATTAGTAATTGCCATTCACTATAAACAGGAATATTTTTTTGATAGCTAATTATTACCCTCCCAAAACTAACATCTGTCCTGTTGATGGGTTCCCATAATTGAAGCGTTAAAAAATGATTGGAAGAAAAATCAATATGATTAATGGAAGGATTGGATTTATCAAAAATGCGTACAAAACCTGCTCCGTTGTAATGATAATATTGAGCAGAAGCACTTTGAGGGTAAATATTTTGCGGAAATAATGGAGTAGCATAAAGAGCATACGAATCTGGAGTTTCTTGAAAAGGCGAATTTGACGGGCTGATTGTGTTACCATTCTGCCAGTACTTGTAGTAAGTTCGTGTTGTTTTGATCCAATATTTGCATTCAGGATCTATTGTCGGAGAAGGAACAGAAGAAAGCGGATTCTCTAAGGCGTTATTAATTATCGTTGGTGTTGGTGTTGGTGTTGGTGTTGGTATTGGTATTGGCATTGGCGTTGGTAACCTTTCTTTAGGAAACTCCAATCCAAGGCTTAATTCAAGTGGGGTAAAAGGGATTTGCAGCGTGAATTCAACGCCTATGTCGCCGTCTTCTGAAGAAAGATTAATTCCTAATCCTAGCGCTTCCCCTCCAATACTTCCTCCTCTAATTTCCCCGGTGTTTGTATCAAGAGTCACCCCGCCACTCAAGCCTAAAAGTCCGCCGGGAACCTCAGCGCTACCGGCAATCGAAACAGTACCGTTTGAAGGATCGCCGCTAACATCTAGACCGATCGGGCTAATTTCAACGCCAACACCGCCCGTCACACCAAGGCCGCCAATATTTCCGACTTCTTGAGTAACTCCAATTCCCCCACTTGATATGGATGGCTGCGCTTTCCGCCCCATCTCTGGGCCGCTACTATCTTTTCCAAGATTTATCGCATTTGAGCCTCTTGTAGCGCTTGGCGATCGCCCTGATGTGCGACTAACCCTAGACATAGCTCGCCTCGACTCCGGAAATTCGAGAGGTGCCGCCATCGGCGATCGCCCACAGTTCCCCGGTCAACGTTTGCTCGGTTAGGTTTCCGCCGCCGTTGCGAGCTAAATAAATCCCGGTACCTACCGCAACACTAGAATTTCCAGCAATCCAAATATCTTTATCGCCGGTGTTCGTGGCGTAGAGGATAGCTCGGTTTTGATTTGCCGATCGGAATTGTATAGGTGCTCCCTCTGGGATTTCGATTCCGTAGGGCAAACCAGCGCCGATCGTCCTCACTTGCGGTTTAGCAATTAAATCAATATTGAATCTGAAATCACCCTCAATATTTATATAATCGCCAGTACCGAGGACACCATGCCCGTAATTGATAATAGAAAGACCCAAACTATCATCAGGGCTTAATAATTTTAATTGGTTGATTGTGAGATACGGGATTGTGAAAGGAATTGTGGTTTCCCGCCCTTTATTTTGAAGTTGTGCGGTTGCTAAAGTTGACCAACTGCCGGAGCCTTTTCGGGCGTGAAATCTCAGACCCACAAACGGGTAATCCTTTTCTATTGCAAGCATTGCAGCAATTTTTTCAGCCGCCGACATCTCAGGATAAATATCCGGGTAGGGTGCTTCTTGATAAGATGGTAAATAAATTGCACCGCTCAATGCTTCAAGATAGAAGCTTTTGCCTAAGTAGTAGGAAATTGCCAAAGGATCATATTCAGTGAAAACGTTCGCGCAATTCAATATTTCAATAATGCCCGTACCGTCGGCACTGGTAATATTGCGTCTAAAAGTTCGCGTATTTTCTAATTGGTTTTCTGCCATTAGCTGAGAAAGACCTTTCCTTCGAGAACGGAACCGCCACCGGGTAAACTAATTATTTCGATCGGAAATTCCAACAACGCGCTAAATGTAGCGTTACTTCCCCCGCTGGCTGCCAATGTGTGAGTACACCGGGTAATCACGGTTTTATCTGGGTTGAGTTTTCGCGTGGGGTCAATCTCTAACAATTTGAGCGCCACAACCGCTTCCATTGCTGCTTGTGCAAGATTTGGCGCGGTGCTATTGCCACCTGTGCCAGCCGTGAAAGTTGATCCAATCAGGTAGTGACTTGCTGTGTAACTTGTACCGCCACCCGTTGCGTTTGCCGCGTCTACGTTTAAAAGCAAATCAATTGCGGCGGTTTTGGTTGAAAGATTGGCGGTAATTGTTATTCGGTCGGTACGTTCTGCAATTCTTGTTAGATTATTTTCTTCTTGCTCTAACAGCGCCAGGACTCCATAAACGTAGCGCTCTTTACTTGCCGTACCTTCAGGGTCGGCATAACTTTTTCCTGAAACCGAACCGCCTGCGCCGGAAGTATGAAGCGCCATAATAAAAAGTTTTATATTGTTACGCTTCTAGTCTAGGTAACAATTTCTCGCCTTAAGCTGTACTTACAAAAATTTAAGAAGTTGCGGAAATAGACAAATCAGCAACTACTCCCCATTAAAAAACAACGTGACAACAGTGGTCGCGGGCGTTACGATAGAAACAGCAACTAAAAGGTTGCTTTTATGGCAATTTCTATATGGAATCAGCAACTCGTGAAAATTTGCGGCATCGGACAAGCCACCCCATTAAATCCGGTAACTTTTCAACAAATCAGCAACCACTTAACCTCTGATTGTCACAAGCTATTTTTGGCTGTCGCTTGGTATACTGGCGAAAGACCGGAGGCAATATTGAGCATGGACGTAAAGCACGTCTATGAAGATGTGCAGAAGCGTAAACCGCGTGATACAGTGCTTTATCCATTGTTCAACCGCAAGGATAAACAAACTCGCGAAGTGCCAAGTAATTGGGCGCTCAAACTCATGCTCGGAGCCTATGAAGCGCCAGAATCAGGGTTTCTGTTTCCTTCCTTATACCGAACTGATAAGCATTTAAGCCGACAAGCCATTGATAAAGCTTTTAGGCGAGCTTTGAAAAAAGCGGGCTTGCAAAATAAGGGTTTTTCTTTATATTCAGCGCGACGAGGATTCATTACTAGGCTTAATGAACAAGGTTTAGATATCAAAGTAATCCAAAGACTGACGGGGCATAAAAGCATTAATTCTCTAATTCGATATATCGACGTGACTGAAGACCAACTAAAAAATGCAATTGCTAATTTTTAATTTATGACCTTATTCAATCCTGCCCAACAACAATCGCAACAAGTTACAAAGTTTCCAAGCAGCAGCACTTTAACGGAATTCTCGTTAACAACGTCACCTACCGCTATTCTTTCTGATCGGAGCGTGGCGAGTAATAGGCGCGGGCTAACCATTTTCAACGATGGAACGGCAAACGCGCTTGTTGCTTACGGCTCGACTATTTCAGCGACTAATTTTACAGCCGAATTATTGCCCGGTGGATATTTTGAAGATTCGCCTAGTTCTCCATGGCAAGGGCCCGTAGTCATGAGAAGCACGAATAACCCAACGACTGTAAATATTACCGAGATAGTGATTATTTAATGCCTCTACAAAATCCAATTACTGAACCGCAAATACCGCAGCCGATCGCGAGAGACGCTGAAGTTACTGCCGCAATTAACGCGCACGTGGCGACGCCCGATCCACATACTCAATATTTGCTGCAAGCGGAGGGGGATGCTCGGTACAGGCAAAGCTCGGTAGCTCTCACCGATTCCGATATCCCAGCGGCGATCGCCCGCGACAGCGAAGTAACAGCAGCAATTACCGCACACACAAGTGCAGCAGATCCGCACCCTGCATACTTGACACAAACCGAAGGGGATGCACGGTACTTTCGCGGTCGATCGCAAACTTACACGCTCGATCCGCCGTCAATACCGGCTGGCGAATTACATAAAATTTTTGTTAGCTTTGCAGGAGCTAACTTAGGCGATGCTTGCCTAGTTGTCCCCATTAGCGTGAATATGTTTACCTTTGCTCTATGGCCCTTCACTCTCGCCGGAATAGTTGAATCGGTAAATAATATCGGAGTTTATTTAAGGAATGACTTTTCTGACCCTCTCGATTTAGGCAGTTTTCAAATTAGGGTTTTAGTTTTTAATTTTTAAGCATAGCGGCGACCTCTTTAGGTGATACTCCGGCCGCCAAGAGCGATCGCACTTCTTGCACTTTTGCCTGAGCGATCGGCGAATCGGTGTTACCCCCGCGAATGTGCTGATGTCTTACGCGCCCGTCAGCCCTGTAAGACAGCCGGTAATATTCCCCGCTGCGAGCCGTTCCACCGGGTTTGTAAATGGAGATGGGATCTGTTATCGAATCATTTTCGAGCGGGGGATTTGATTCGATAACAGCATCAACGCCAGTGATTGTATCGGTTTCACAGTGTGGCAGATTTGATTCGATAACAACAACCTCTACGGGTGTTATCGAATCAATTTTATCGGTGGGGGCGATCGCAAGTTTGACTTCAGCAGGAAGAAGGAAATCCCACTGAGCCGAGAAAGGATTCCAGAATTGCAGCCGCCCGTCTGTCGGATCGACAGCGTGGATTTTGTAAAGGTGGCCGCACCTGACGTGTTTTGCGATCGCCGGTATTTTCTTTATTTTCACCCAATCGCCAGGTTTGTAAAAACTTCCCGTTTCGGAAGCTGTTGTGTCAAAGAGTGAAAGTTGAGCGCTAACCATTGGTCTTCTCTACTTCAATGAGCTTCAAATTTGGAAAGATGCAGCGGAGCTTGGTGTTTATGTAGTCGAGTTCCCAGTCCTCTATTTGCAGTCTCGGTTCACCGGGACAGTGAACGCTGGTCTTGGTAAAATCGACTCCCCGCTGCTTGAGATTCCTCTCGCAAATTTTGATGTACTCGTTCATTAGGCCGGTGAACTCGATAAACGTGTGGCAGTTGGTGGCGATCGCCTCGCGGTAGTAATTGTTTGCTGCTGCCTTCATTGCCTCCAATATTTCATCGGGGGTCTGGGGAGAGTCGGGGAGTTCCTGCCTAGAGCCTCCCAGTAGAGCCACGGCTTCTTCTTTGGTTAACATTGATTTCTCCAAGTTGGATGTCTAGTCTTAATCGAGAAAAGCTTCAGGGGGGAAATCTTCAGGGGGGGAATTTTTTACCCGATCGCTCAATTGCCAGCCACGCTCAATAGCCGAAAAAGTGAGGGGGCTCGACACGAATAACTTTTGGAGTTTGAGCGCTGCAATTTCTGCACAATTCATAACCGCAGCTAACTCCTCGCGATTCAAACTAGAAGCTCGCATTACTTGCACTGCCAGGATAAGGGCGTTCGCCTCAAATCCGTTCAAACAAATTTGTAAGTTTTTAAGGCTTTCTAACTCGCGTGTACATTCCTCTACATTTAAATCTTCCATGTCTATTCATTGTCTAGTGTTTGTCTAGTGGTAGCCGATCGCCCTTCACGACCGATCGGCAAATTGTCTTACGCCGTCTTACCGCTGACAGCATCCTTAAACTGCTTGCCCGGTGAAAAAGCCGGCACCGTGGTAGCGGGAATTTTCATTTCTTCCCCGGTCTTAGGGTTGCGACCGTCCCGAGCTTTCCGCTCCCTCGCTTCCCAAGAGCCGAAACCTACCAGCGTTACTTTCTCACCGTCGGCGACTGCCTGAGTGATGGAATCTATCAGAGCGTTTAACAGTGCATTGGCTACTTTCTGGGTGGTGTCTGCTTTGGTGGCGGCTAGTTCGATGAGCTCTGCTTTGTTCATAAGTGCGATCGCCTTTTACTGATGACTAATATCTAATTACTAACGCAAAACCAGCACTCCACAAGGGATGCTGGTTTCTGTTGCGATTATTCTGCGAGGGTTTCCCCGCCGTTGTTGGATGATTCTACTTGCTGTTGCTGCAATTGCTGTTGCCGCATTTGCCGCTGCTGTTCTTCCTGTAACTCTTTGAGCTTTACTAAGTTGTCGAGCTTCTGCTGATACTCTTTGACTTCCTCTCTGTACCAGACGATGCACTCCTGAGACTTGACCAACTGCTTTTTAGCATCGTCGATTAGCTGGTCAATAACTCCCCCAAAGGGGTTGAAATCTCCAACTCCCGCCGAGCTAACTTCTCGATCAAGTGTGAGGGACTTACTCCCAAACCGTGCGCCAACTCCCGAAAGAGTCTGGCCCCCGTCGGCGTGAGCGTAAACATCTTGTTCGTCTTCAATTCCCCGTACTCCAACTGTTGCGCCTTCTTGACTTTGACCATGTTCTTGATGATTCATAACAACTTCCTTAAAGATTACCAAAGTCACATATGGGATGTTGACAGTTTCACATATGTTACTTTATGATAAACCAAAGTCACGTATGTGACAAGACTGCACAGCATACCCCAAACGATTCGGGCGGGAGTGCAGACCCGCCCTTTCTCCTAACCTATGTACACCCTGGAAAACCTGCAACAGAAGAATTTAAAGGAATTGAAGGAAATCGGCTGGGAACTCAACGTGTCCCCCGACGGCGACAGACGGTGCCGCCAAAACTGGATTGATGCTCTTATCGGCAAAAATCCCCCGCTGCTGCAACTGCTAGAAGTTTCCCCAGTGGTGGAAGTCGAATCGGTTCAGGAGGCGATCGAAATTCAACGCCAGGAGCCGATCGAGTCCAAGTTTGGCTGCATCGTTTATCCCAAGGCGTCCGTTAAGCCGATCGCACAAACCGCAATTGAAACTATCGGCGATGTCGAATCTAGACCTGCAAGTGCTGATTTTCATCACTCACTCACTCCGGCCGCCGAATCAGATGGAGATAGCAGCAGCAATGAAGCTGCATCACTGGGAAGTCAAACGGGCGATCGAGTATTGGCGCTGGCAAGGAATAGTGAAGGAAATAAAGGGCGAGCTTTACTCGATCGGTCAGATGAATTAGCGGCCGAAACTTCCCCCGGTGTTAAAGTCGAAACTACCGATCGGTTTGTCTTTATTGGCTCCAAGCGCTTCCGGGTTATTGAGCCTGTGATGCAGGAAGCCGTTGATATGAAGACTTTCGGAGAACCCGACTATCCCGACTGGCCGGAGGGTTGGTTGCCGACGACAGATGAACTAGCGGCCACATTCAACGACGAACAACCGCCAAACCGTGGCGATGGCAAGGGACGGATTGAGCCAAAAGTGAGCCAAAGTGCGATCGACTTTTGTGCTTCCCCCGTGACCTTCTCTCCTAAATTCCTTGCAACCTACCCGCCCTACTTCGGCGAGATTCACTACAAGGCAGACCTCGATGGGCAATTAAACTTGCTGGAACGGTTAGAAACCGATAACGAACCGCCAGACCCGGATGATTTTGCCTCCCTCGATGCGTTCCGTGAGGCGATCGCACTTTGGGACGCAGAGCACCCCGAACCGCTAGAAATTTCCCTCGACTCCTTCTGTGAGTGGGCCCCGTGTCCCGATGACTGGTATGAGCCCGAAGTGCTTAATTGCAAACCGACGATCGAATGTTCCAGCACTTTTTCCATTCCCACATTTGACGCTTGGTGCGATCGCGCGAAGCGACAAATCGACAGCGACGAACCGCCCGACACAGGGAATTACGCCCGACTGCCGGGGCCCAAACCGCCCAAATTTCCGCCGATGAGTGTCGGTTCGAGCGATCGGGCAAACCGCATTAAAAAGTTTGCCCGCAACGCAACACTTGTGAGTGGGCGAGCTCCTCCGGGAGGTGATGCTATGTACTAGAAGCGACTGCTTGCATAGAGCATTGAACATGAAGAACTTATCTCCCATATCTCGTTTCTGCGATCGTCTTGATGAGAGACGTTAGGGCGATCGCTTCCTCCCTACCAAAAATTACAACAATGACTTATCTAAAAATTTCCATTCCCGTTTACAAAAAAGACAAATGGGAACGACTCGAAAAAGACGGAAAACTAGAAGTTAGCAGCGAAACCGACAGCCTTTCAGATGCTTATGAAATGCTGAAGCAGCAGCTCGATAACCTATTAGCCGAGCTAGATGCTCAAAACCGTTTAGCCGAAGATTCCGAAAGCTTAGAGCGTCAAATTCAGCAGCAAGCTTACACCCTAAAGACTCTCATTAAAGACATTGAACAAGCAACCGCACACTATGAAAGTTTGAAGCTCTTTTTAGAAAGGTTGGGCATTGACCCGATAGCTCACCGACTCACATTTGACAAGAGATTTTTGCTACAAGACGCCTCCTTGTCTGAGGTGGAAATTGTGCCGCCTGAACCGAGATACCCCGACGACGTTATTTAACCATCAACCCTGAAGTGATTCTCAGTTACCGAGCAATCACTTCCTTTCTCCCTACTTCTGATAAATGGAACTCACTTTAAACTCATACTCTGAATTTCAGCCACTCCTGGATTTTCAGGAAGAAACCCTTGACTCGATTCCCTACAATGATTTAGCCGATTTAACTCGTGAGATTAAACTCTCGTTTGTTGACTACGTGCGCCAAGGCGTGATGCTTGCCGTCATACGTCGCTACCGTCTCTATAAACGGCAATTCAAGGACTTTGCCGAATACTGTAAGCTCGCCCTCGGACGCTCGCCCATTTACTGTAAGCGCATCATTGAAGCGGCACAAACCACGATCGAATTGATAAAAGCAGGATTTAAAATCCTACCCACATCGGTATCGCAAGCCCTGCCTTTGGTGAAGTTCACCAAGCCAGACGAAACGGGAGCTCGCGAGCTAGAAAACAAATGGCAGACAGTGATAAACAGCCAACCGCCCGACCGCATAACAGCGGCAGCAATTACCGAGGCGATCGACGACAAAGAGCCGGAGGAACGAGCCAAGCAGGTAAAAATCGGTGGCAAAGCTTTCGAGATGCTGCAAAAGAAGGCAGTCGAGGCGGGGCTTACAGTTTCCCAATATTTAGAGCGCATTATCAGCAGCGTCTCCGTTCCAACAGAGGGCGAACCGCTTGACACAGAGGAAACCGAGGGCAAACCCGACGAACTATCGCCGGAAAAAGTCGAGATTTGCGATCGGGCTGAAGCCTTCGCCAAAGCTAAGCCCGCCCCCCGGTTTGCTATCAAAAAGCTATCAAAAAGCTATCAAAAAGTCATCGCGCCCGATCTAATTGGTTCGGGCTCTGAGTCCGATTCGTCGTAACTATCACCTAATTATGAGCAATGAAGCTTTAACGCAGACCCCAAAGTATCCCGCAGCCAGACCGGAAACCATCGCAGAAATTATCGCGCTCGACTGCCTGGTCGCTGACTTAATCGCCAAGTGTAAAGGGAACGTCCGCGAGCTTGATGAATTGGTTGGCGTCCTTGATGCCCATCTTGGATACTGCGAGTCTGAACGCGATGCGCTGTTGCCCGCAGTCATTGCCAAAACACCCGATCGCAAAGATAGCGACTAAACCACATTTAGCCGCTATCCACGAGGTTTAACACCGCGTTTAACTCTCATACCTTCATAACACATGAGTACACCTCAAACCACAAGCCAACGGCGGATCGACCGCCTAAAAGCAACAGCGCTCAACCTCGGATTTACAAAAGAATACGCCAAGCGCTACGGCAAACTCAGTAAAACCGCTACCTGGGAAACGCTGTTAAATTCCTACGGGGTCAAGCTTCCAGAGCATGACACCCCTGCACAACCAATCAGCAACAGTAATATTCAGAGCGATTTTGTCAGGCAACCTACGCCCGTTAACTTTTTTCGCTGGGTTGACTTTCCCCAGTTAATCGCCCTTACGCTCGCATCAGCGGGACTGTTTGTGCTGGCACGTCCTCTACTTCAGCACATCAGCCCTTCAAAACTTTTTCAACTTCCTCCCGTACAAATCAATATCAAAATCGGAGCAAAATGACTCAATTCAATCCACTCAATGAATCGTTTGATATTGGATGGCTGCAAGCGAACGGTTGGACAGTTGCCGGGAACTTAGCCTACCGCCACATCGTGCACGATTTTCTGCGAGATTCAGAAATCTCTCAAGAACGAATTACCCAAATCATCATGCAGTACGGCGCACTAGACCAGACGGCTCAAATCATTCAAAGCTTGAAAGAAACGATCGCACTAAAAAGCGAAATTCACCAAATTTTAAACAAGGGAGAACAAAAATTATGAGCTTACAGTTACGACTTTTTGGTGGCGGTCAATCCGATGCTGGAAAAATGACCGGCAGCGGTGGCAACCACGCCATTGACAAATCAAAAGTGCTGGCAGCGACCGACGCGGCCGCCATCTCGCCGACTAATCCCGGTAATTTTGACTCAATTCGATCGGTTCCGGTCGTACCGGCACCGCGCTACTTTGACCGTGAAGAAGCCGACAAACTAAAAGAGTTGGCAAAACAGAAAACTGAGGACGCTCGGCACACAAAGCGGAGTTACAAAGCGCTGAGCAAAATTGAAGTTGCCGACAAAACCGTACACAAAGAGCACCGGAAATACGAGGGAGTCGTCGCCGAAAACGAACTTAGCAAGGTGCGCGCCAATGCCGGGTTAGCCAAAAAACTGCACGGACTGCGGCCGGGTTACGCGCGTCTGGGGCTTGGCATAGACAAAGCCGACGGCGACGCTCGCGCCCGCATTGATGCAATTACAGCCAAACTAACGGGGGCGAACTAATGAGAGCGATGCAACTTGGCAACTACTTTTTAGCCGGGTGCATCGCTGCTAGCTTCCTTGGCTGGTTAGCGTCTTTGCACCCAAACGCACTCCGAGCCGTTGTGTGCTTGCTTGCCACAATTGCAGTTGTTTGGGGATTAAGTTGGTTGCTTGACTACTCTATAAGCAATTTGCTTAAAATCTCGGTGGCTGATTTTCAAGCTTTGCTAATTGGTGGTTTAGCGATGCTGTTAATCGGTCTGGGGGTGTTTTTATGCACTTAAAACTGTTTGCCTTATCCGGCACGGCATTAGCCCTTTGGTTAAGTCCTTTAATCGCACTTGATAAGCGAATCGGCTGGCACAAATCAATGCAAGGCTTGAGCCTCTGTACTGCCATTGCTTGCGCGGTACAAGCGGGAAACATCGCCCGCAAACTGTCAGCAGAAGGAGAAATCGAAACAATCAAGACGCGCGCAATTACTGCTGACGTAATAGATGAAATCAGCACAAGTGCGTATATTTCCCAGCAAGAACGGCAGAACGAAGCGGAACGAATTTTGAACAGCGCGCCGGAACGTTCCGACGACGTAGAACGGCTAGAACGTTTGATGGCACTGACTTGTGACGAACCGGAAATTGCAGAACGTTCTGAGCAAAACACATTAACAAAGGAGGACTGTGAACTTTTAGAACGCATTTTGCAACTTAAAGCGCGCGGGTACGGCAAAGCCAGAACAATCCTCGAATTGTGGGGAGTAAATAAGGGCGGCTCTGCTAAATACAAAGCCGCCGAATCTGAATACAATCGTCTAACTCAAGAATAACCCGCCCGACGAGCGCCGCTTATGGAATCAGCGGCCGAAACTCCCCCTTATTAATGGGGAGTCGCGGATTGATTCCAACCCAAACCGCCAATTAAAAAAGGCGCGATTTAGGGCTTTCAGATTGAATCAAGCTGTAATGGCTTTTTTGGTTTCATAAGCTCGGTCGCTGCCTAATTAATTGTTTGTCTCGCGCACTTTGAAGCTTTAAGAGTGAATTAGGCTCATTGTGGCCTTTGGGTGATTCATAAGCTGCTGCTGCGAGATTTGGAAACCTCACCCTTAAAAATGGAATGACTCAAATTATTGGCTTGGATATTAGCAAGGCCTCAGTTTCGTGCTGCTTAATATCAGAAAAAATTGACGAACCGCGCGAATTTTATTACCGCTACAATTTCCACAAATTCGCTGCTACAGCGCACGGGATAAATGAGTTACTTGTACTAATTGGATCGGAATCCGACAGGCAAAACACGATCGCAGTGATGGAACCGACCGGGGTAAACTACTCCCAACTCTGGGGAACTCAGCTTGCACGGGCTGGTGTAGAAGTCCGCCTCGTTGGTCACAAAGAACTCCGCAGCTTTCGCGAGCATCACCTGGGCTTGCCAGACAAAGACGACGACGCCGACGCGCTGGCGCTGGCAATTTACGGCTGGGACTACATCGACACCCCCCGACGATTTGTGCAGTCGCGCGATCGCACGATCGTACAAATTCGCCGCTTGGTGCTGCGGCTCGCGCACCTCAACCGGGTACAAAGCCCCATCATTAATCGGGCGCGGCAAGATTTGGCTTGGCAATTCCCAGAAGCTGCTTTTATAAAATCGCTCCGGTTTGGCGAGAAAGTGCCGCTGCTTTGGGGCTGGCTGTGCGGCGAGCGGCAGTCGGTAAAATACGATCTGCTACTGGAACGGTCGATCGGATTGGGGATAACTGACGATTTGAGGAAACACGCCGCTAGAATTTGCGACTTGCAGCGGGAGGAGATGTTTTTAGAATTTGAACTTTCCAAACTTGTGGGCGAGCCGCAGTTTTTACCGTACCGCAAAGTATTTGCCCGGTTTGGATTTGGCCGCCGCGTTGAAGCTTTGCTACTTAGCCAAATTTACCCGTTTGAAAATTACCTCGCGGCCGACGGCAAACCCGATATCAAAATTCGCAAGGGCAGGCGATCGGGCAAACCGACCAAGCGGCATTTATCGCTTCGCCGATTCTGCAAAGCTTTGGGATACGCGCCGTCGCAAGAATCTAGCGGCGACTTGCAAAAATCTAAAGTTGTCGGCGGCTCTGACTTGTGTCGCAAAGCTCTTTGGCAGTGGATTTTTACCAGAGTCGAGGTGAAGCGCGCTCGCATGGTTAACGACATTGGCGATCGGCTCGGCAAGATTATGGATGAAGAAAAACTCAGCGGCCGGCCGGTGCGGTTGGTGCGATCGCGCGTGGCGGCCAAAGCGGTTAAGCTGTTATTCAAAGAACTGGTAAACGAACTCGTTCACTGCAATCTAAAACCCCAAATCCAAAATCCAAAATTACTAGAGTGAAACCAAAAACCTTACATCGGACTTTGCCCCTAGCAACCTTTGAGGCTGCTTACCAGTTGTTACAGCAAATGGCTGAACTCCCAGGGGCGATTTGGCTGACCGACGATGCGATGATCGCGGATTCTCACAATCGGGAAAATTCGTCGGAAAGGTTTGCAGCAGTGGTATCAGAGCATTTTAGCGCACTGCTGCGGGGGAATCTATTAGATGAGTTCGCAACAAACGGACACAACCACAGCGAAAAAAATTTCCATTCGCAATTGAATGTGCAGTTGACTTTCGACCCCGGGGCGATCGCCGATTTCCTGTCTCCCCTCGCAGACAAACTCGCAGAAATAACGCCCGCACCCTCGTGGCAAATTGACATTCGCGCCCTCAAACAAGCAATTAAAAATATACAGACTAACTCGGCCGTTCTTCAAAGTGAATTCACCCTAAATTTGCTGGATATTCTCGCTGCCAATGCCAGCCCAAATAATCGCTCGCGCCTACACAGCCAAAGAGAAATAGAGGGAAAATCCGCGCCCAAAGTTATAGATCCACAAACGCTACAAAGCCAGATTGCTGAAGCCGTCAATCAATTACAAATTGCCAGTCCCTGTATTTCATTTTGTCAGCCAGTAGAAGATGCTTTGCAGCAGCAGCTCGAACAAGAGCGACTTTTGAATCAGGTCACAACTCAAATCCGCCAGAGTTTGGAATTGCCTGTAATTTTGTCAAAAGCAGTCGAGCAAGTGCGAGAGTTTTTGGAGGTTGATCGCCTGTTAATTTATCAATTTGAAAAAGTGCCAGCACCCCACAAGATCGAGTTAGCGAAAGAAAGACCTACGGCGGTTTCTGGGTCTAGCGAAATCCCAGAAAATTCCGGGTCTTACTTGTATTTAGGTCGCGTTACCTACGAAGCTTTAGCCAACGATGCTATCTCGTCTGTACTGAATTTTAGTGATGGCGCGCAGTGTTTTACTAATGGAGTCATTGATCGAGAGAAATATCGCAAAGGTTTGGCTTTGTGCGTCGCGGATGTGGAAACAACTTACTCTTCGCAGCCTTGTTTTTTAGAGTTGATGCGGCGGGCCAAGGTGCGGGCAAAGTTGCTAGTGCCGATCGTAGTTCAAGATGACTTGTGGGGGCTGCTAATTGCCCACCAGTGTACTTTTCGGGAGTGGGAAGAAAGCAAAAAAACTTTTTTGCGACAAATAGCAGAACATTTGGCGATCGCCATTTACCAAGCCGAACTTTATGCACAAGTCCAGCAGCAAAAGCGCACCTCAGAACAGCGCGTAATAGAGCGCACGCGAGAACTGCGCGATGCACTGGTTGCCGCCCAGTCTGCCAGCCTCGCCAAGAGCGAATTTTTGGCAGCTATGAGCCACGAATTGCGGACTCCTCTCACTTGCGTCATCGGTATTTCCGACACGCTGCTGCGGTGGTCTTACGGCAAAGTTGGCAGCAAAGAAGTGCCGATACAAAAGCAGCGGCAGTACCTGCAAACTATCCGAGACAGCGGCGACCATTTATTAGAATTAATTAACGATATTTTAGATTTATCGCAAGTAGAAGCGGGAAAAGCAATATTAAAAATTAGTGAATTTTCACTTTCTAAATTAGCTTCTCAGAGCCTGCACGCCCTCAAAGAAAAAGCTGCGACTAAAGGGGTGGAACTGCTGCAAGAACAGCGAATAAAACAAGAGTGCGATCGCTTCATCGCTGACCCGCGCCGCTTGAGACAAATTCTCTTCAATCTTATAGGAAATGCGATTAAGTTTACTCCCAAAGGCGGGCGAGTCATCCTGCGAGTTTGGGTGACAGAAGATCAAAATCGAACGCCGGCATTTCGGCAGGCCGGTACTGCACCTGCTGGCAGTACCGCTGTTTTTCAAATCAAAGATACTGGCATTGGAATTCCCGAAAATCAGCGATCGCTGTTGTTTCAAAAATTCCAGCAGTTGGATTCCCCCTACCGCCGCGAATACGGCGGCACCGGTCTGGGATTGGCTTTAACTAAACAGTTAGTAGAGCTTCACGGCGGTGCGATCGAAGTCAACTCTACAGTTGATGTCGGCTCTACTTTTACCGTTTTTATACCCATCCAAACTCTAACCAAAGATGAATCCACAAAATTCACATATGAAAAATCCAATTCATCTTTACCGCTGCATTCTTCCTCCTTGCGGGGCAGTCTCGTGCTCGTCGAAGAAGATGAAGAAACTGCCATGCTGATTTGCGATATCCTGACAGCAGCAGGGCTGCAAGTGGTGTGGATGATTGAAGGTTCGGCGGCGGTGGAACAAATTGAACTTTTGCAGCCCAATGCTGTGATTGTCGATATGCGTTTGCCGGGTATGAATGGCTGCGAAATAATTCACCAACTGCGCCAAAGACTAGCTACTGAAAATATCAAAATTCTAGCTTTAAGCGCTCATGAAATTCCGCTAGATCAGATATCTTTCGTGACGGCGGGAGCTAACGATTGTTTGGCTAAACCGATTCACCCTGAGCAATTGCTGGACAAAATTATTTCTTTAATGGCCGGGATTGGTAATGGGTAGTACAATTTTATATTTTATATTTTAGATTTTAGATTGGGGATTGACCACGAATTTTTTGATGATACCCGCCACGTGATTTATGCCTGGAATCAATCAAAAATAGAAAATAGAAAATAGAAAATAGAAAAATCCTCAAGCCCCCGCATTTATCCGTGGGGTCGCCTCTAAAATCTAAAATCTAAAATCGATTGACTCATTTGATATAGGTTGGGATATGGTCTACAGTTAAATTATTTTTTTGAACTGGTATAATTTGTAATTCCCAATTACCAATTCCCCATCCGCAATTCCCCATGATTAATTGTCAAATTCCTACAGGATTAATTGTTTCTTGTCAAGCACCTGCTGATTCCCCGCTGCACGATCCGATCGTAATTGCGGCAATGGCTCGAACCGCCATCAATAGAGGTGCGTCGGGCGTGCGGATTGACACTCCGGCTCACATTGCAGCGGTGCGAAAACAGATATCCGCTCCCATAATTGGGATTTGGAAGCAGCAATTGCCGGGATGCGAGATTTACATTACTCCTCGATTTGAAGACGCGCGGGCGATCGCGGCTTCTGGAGCCGATATTATCGCCGTTGATGCTACTCTGAGAAACCGTCCTGCTGGCGGCGAAGATTTAAAGACTTTAATCGGGCAAATTCACAGTAAATTGGGCAAATTAGTAATGGCGGATGTAGATACAATAGAAGCTGCGATCGCGGCAGCCGAAGCTGGTGCAGATACTGTAGCAACTACTCTTTTTGGCTACACTGCCCAGACGGAAAATTTTTCGCCGCCTGGATTTGATTTGCTTGCAGAAATGGTAGAAAAGCTTAAGGTTCCCGTTATCTGCGAAGGCGGGATATCGGGGCCGGAAATGGCTAAAAAAGCCTTGGATTTAGGAGCGATGGCTGTTGTTGTGGGGACAGATATTACTGGGATTGATCTTAAGGTGACAGCCTATAAGTCGCTGATGAGGAAGTAAGTTCGGCAACGGATTGTTTAACGGATGTAACGGATGTAACGGATTGAAGGAAGCTCGGCAACGAATTGTTTAACGGATGTAACGGATGTAACGGATTGAAGGAAGAAGGAAGAAGAAATATTGGGCGGTAAAAATGGCTTGTAGGCACAGGAAACGCGCCTGCTAAGGGTGGGAAATATCGGGCGATTTCTATCGCCCTTTATCAGGGGAAGTTACTAAATCAGTGCGCCGTTGATAAAGCTGCTAACTACAGCCAAGGCGATCGCCCCCAATACCGCGCTCCAAAGGCCCATCCGCAAGCTAAATCCTTCAACTAACTTCGCAGCCGAGGCAAAAACAATCACGTTAATTACAAAAGCAAAGGCGCCGGAAAGCAATCCCAGCGTCAGTAGGTTCGGTACGAAAAAAACTGCTTTCAGAATTGGCAAAATTAAAACATTCAACATTCCCAAAACCGCAGCCGAAATTACTGCTTTCGGTGTGCTGTCAATTTCTACGCCGATCGGCAGTTGAGAAATCAGTAGCAAGCTGCTACCTGTCACCAGCCAAGCAATCAAAAAATCGATCGGTTCCACAGCGCTCGTACCTCCTTAACAGTTGAAATGTCAAAAAAACCTGATATTTAACATCTACCTTAATCAAATAATCCGGCTGATTCGTCTGCCAACAGGGCGAATTTATGTCTGTCACTAAAGAGTGAGAAGTTCCAATCGCTGCATTTTCTGGCAAATGATCCGGATGGCAACCGTATCAACCTGTTAGTTGAATAAAAAGAGCAGATTAATTAATATGGCTGGCGATTTTTCTTTTAACTCTAAAATCAGATTCGACAAAAAAGCCTTGGACAACCCTGCACGGCAAGGCAGCCGATCGCTCCAAGTTATGATTTTTATGCTGCTCGTCACTACCTTGGTGACGCTACCCATATTTCGTCTAGCCGAACTGCAACTGGTACAGGGAGCCTACAACCGACAGCGGGCGGAAAATAACCGCATTCGCCCTGTTTCAGTCGCAGCCAATCGCGGTCAAATTTTAGACCGCAACGGCAAAATTTTTGCCGCCAGCCGCGTATCTCGATCCGTCTATGTGTGGCCAAAAGAGCGATCTGCTAAGGAGTGGGAAGAGATCGCTGCTACACTGGGCCCGATCGTCAAACTTCCCGCAGCCGAAATTGTCAAAAAAATCGATGCAGTTGGCTACAGATCAGCCCTCCCAGTGCGAATTAGTAAAGATATTGATGTCGGTACATTCGTCGCTTTGGGAGAACAAAGTAATGCTTTGCGGGGAGTTGAAATTCGCGTAGAATCGAGCCGAGACAATCCCAACCAGCAATTAGCAGCTCACCTTTTGGGATACGTCGGCGAAGCTAGTTTAGATCAATTAAAAGCTAATCCTGCATACCCGATGGGAATGATCGTCGGTCAAATGGGAGTTGAAAAATTAGCCAATTCAACTTTAGAGGGCGTTTGGGGAAACCGTTTAATCGAGGTAAATGCTAAGGGCGAGGAAATCCAAGATTTAGGTGTAAAAGATCCTATCCCCGGCAAACCGGTGCAGCTAACTTTAGATTTAGATATGCAGAAAACTGCGGAAAAAGCTTTGGGTGATCGCCTTGGTGCCGTTGTGGCGATCGACGTTAAAACCGGAGCTCTTTTAACAATGGCTAGTTGGCCGACATTTGACCCCAATATTTTCACCCGCAAGGTGACTCAAACAGAATGGGATCGGTTGCAAGGGCCAGACAAACCATTTTTAAATCGGGCCGTTCAAGGCTATCCAGTCGGCAGCACTTTTAAGATTGTAACTTCTGTAGCTGGGATGGAGTCGGGCAAGTTTTCTCCTGACTCGACTTTGGTAAGTTCTGCTTCAATTAACATCGGCGGAATTTCCTTTAACGAACACGGCGCCGGTTACGGCGTTATCGGTTTCCGCGATGCTTTAGCCTACAGCAGCAATACGTTTTTCTATCAAGTAGGTATGACTGCTGGGCCAGAAGAAATGGCAAAATGGGCTAAAAAAATGGGCATTGGCGGTACTATTAATTTAGATCTTTTGGGGATAGATGGCGCCAATCATGGTCAAGTTCCGATACCAGCAGAGAAACAGAAAATGTATGGGGAAGATTGGTATGTGGGCGATACGGTAACAATGGCAATCGGTCAAGGTTTGGTACTTTGTACTCCCCTAGAATTGGCAGTGATGGTGTCAACTATTGCCAACGGTGGTTGGCGAGTGCAGCCACATTTGTTGGCTTCTCAAACCAATACGCCTGTTACTCAAAAAATTTCAACAGGTATTAAGCCGGCAACTTTAAATGTCATTAAACAAGGATTGATTGAGGTGGTGAAAAAAGGTACAGGCCGCGGCTTGAATGATGGTACTATTCCTTTAAGTGCGGGCAAAACTGGAACGGTGGAAATGCCCGGTCATCCTGACAATTCTATGTATGTGGGTTTTGCTCCTGCTGATAAACCTGAAGTTGCGATCGCAGTTATTGTTGAAGGCGGCGGATTTGGTTCTGTATCGGCGGCACCAATTGCTCAAGAGGTATTCCGAACCTATTTCCAAAAGCAGGGTTTTAAACCTACTAATAAGCCTCTCTAGTCATGACTTCATTGTTGACTGTTGACTGTTGACTGTTGACATTTTGTCCAATACTTCGATCGCACTATTCTTGATATCTGGGAAAAGTGCGATCGAACAAAAATTTTCCCCTACCAATCGTCTCACTTCCACGGTTGATAAATTCATCATTTGCGCTACCTGTTCCCGGCTCATTCCAGAATTTAAGAGTTGAGTTACGAGCGATCTTAATGTTGACTCCGCTGCCAGTCGTCCCAGGTTCTCTTCCTTGTGAGTCTTCAAAAACTCACCGGTTTCAGGAACTCTAAACCTCAATTCTCCTGAAATTATATGCAATTCCAGTCTCATCACTTCACTGAACAACCACAACGTATCGCAAGCGATATTGTTGGCAGCAATCGGCTCATACTGATTGTTTATTAGAAGTACTCCCTGTAAAATCGGATTTAGGTAATCTCCCGACGGATCGTACTGAAAAAATTCCCTAACTCCCAAATCCAGATAAATTTCCGGTTTAGTTTCTTGGTCTTTAGTCTGAGTTGTTTAGGAAGTAATTTCTAACACAAAATCTGGAGTAATTCCCCCTTCTTCCCAAACTTTATAATTATCCCTTTTGCGGTTGGCAACTCCAAACACCACATAAATATCGGGAGCAACAACCGCTTGGTTATTCCCTTGTTTATAATAAATGAAATAATTGGCTGACACGTAAACATCAGAACGTTCTTGAAAGTAAAGCTTGACAGCTTCAACACTGTAAGTCATGTAATCGCGCGTGATGTCGCTTTTAGCTATCCGTCGCTGCTGGGATATTCAATTTCTAGTTGTTCGACTTGAGTTAAAATTGTCATTTTTCAATTTTCCTCAAACGTTATTAATTTAATGTCGGGTAAATAAGCGTTATAAGGTTTCTAGTGGGAACTTCATTGTTAGTAGTTTTATGAGAAATGAATTCCTGACTACAAACCTATTTAATTGTGGTCGTGACCGCTGACATGAGATGATTTAATGCTAGCATTCTGTCGGTACTTTTAAAAGTTAGAGATTACTCAAAAAAATTAACAGCCATAAGGTACGCAGGGATCACGCTACATAATTAGGTTCTGCGTCCTGGACTTTAAGGCTGGTAAGATGGTGTACAGATACAGATTCTTTAAATTCTAATTAATTCCTCTCTCTAAAATAATCATTTCCGAACCAACAACCGGACTTCTAGCTATTAACTTCCCTTGCATATTCGCAATTTCTAACTTGCTGAAATCGAGCGAGTTAGCCTCCTTCCACATCTTTGTTGCGAGTTTATTTTGCTCAACTTCGCTGAGTTTGTACCAATCTTCAGCGACTTTTACTGTCAAAATGCTGCTGGAAAAATTAGCTTGAACAGACTCAACTAAACCGCCGCCCAGTCGATTTTTAATGTCAGTAACTTGATTTTGAATCGCAGCAATCAGAGACTGTTCGGGCGTCAGGGGTGGCGGTGGGATAAGTTCTACTGGTTGGGGTTTTTCTGGAGCCACTAAATCGGGCAACTTGCTTTTGAATTTAGTAGAGATTGGCTCAGATGGTACGATCGCCTCTGGCGATTTTGGCGTTCCCGATGCCATAAAATCACCAAACGTTGGCGGCGACTGCTGCGCTGCTGGCAAAGGCACTTTTGCTACTTTCTCCGGCGGTTTTGCTGAGAAACTGTTGAAAGTTACACCGACTACAACGATAAGAGTTGCTGCTATGGCGGCGTTTAAAATTGGATCGGACAGCTTCTCGTTGGCAGATGGTGGCAGTAGCGATCGCACTAGCCGTACAATACTTTGCCAAAGTACAACGACTTTCTCTAAAAAACTCCCTTCCTTGCGTTGGGATACAGGCTTTTGCTCAACTTTTACAGCAACTTTTGGTGGCACGCTGTTAACTTCCACAGCAACAGCCGGAGGAGTTGCTGTTGCTGAGTCTGAAGCGGTGGGTGCGAGCGGCTTTTCTTGCTGCAACGGCGGTTCGGCTGGTAATTTTTTGCCTTTTTTTCCCAAATTCCCGATCGATGCAATCAAAGTTTTGATTCTCTGATTTTTGGGAACCGCGCTGCTGGCATTTTGAGTTTTGCTGCCAGTGGGGGCAGACTTGGCGGCCGAATCAACCTCCGGTGTCGGAGATTGAGAGGGTTCTGGAGTTGACTGGTTTAGCTGTTCTTCTGACATTTTCTCTGCCTTGGGGCGTTGCAAATATATCTAAACGCGATAAATTTTAGTTGAGCCATCTCAACCTTAATTTATCATTTTATTAGTTGTAACCGAATCAAAATGAGAATCAAACGCCGTCACTTTCTAATTTTAGGCAGTCTCAGCAGCTTAGGTTTTGCCGGAGTCTGGAAAATGTTTCAGCTTCGGACTGCCTGGGATACAGACGCCAACGCTGCTTTGCCTTCTAACGTTGAGGCAGAAAGGGCGATCGTCCCTTTGCCGGCCTCACCGCCTATTTTACGCTTTATTTCGGTAGCCGACACCGGTACCGGCGCAGAAGGTCAGTATGCTGTGGCTGAGGCGATGGCGCAATATCACCGGGAAAACCCTTTTAATGTTGCTGTTCTCGCCGGCGACAATATCTACAATAACGGCGAAATTGAAAAAATTAATGCTGTTTTCGAGCGGCCTTATCAGCCATTATTACAGCAAGATGTAAAATTTTATGCTTGTCTGGGAAATCACGACATCCGCACTGCTAACGGCGATCCGCAAGTTAAATATGCGGGTTTTAATATGCAAGGTCGCTACTATACTTTTCGGCGCGATCCCGTACAGTTTTTTGCTTTAGATACCAATCACAATGCGGATTGGAAAAATCAGCTTGTTTGGCTGGAAAAAGAGTTGAGTCAGAGCACCGCACCTTGGAAAGTTGTGTTCGGTCACCACCAGATTTATTCCTCTGGCCTGTACGGATTAAATCAATCTTTTATTAAGACTTTGACGCCTTTGTTTCAAAAGCACGGCGTGCAGCTTTATATCAACGGACACGAGCACAGTTACGAACGCACTCGCTCGATTAACGGTACGACTTATTTAATTTGCGGTGCCGGCGCGGGAACTCGTGCGGTGCGGCGTTCTGAGTGGACGGAGTATTCTGCTAGCCGCCTGAGTTTTGCGACGTTTGATGTCTATGAAGACCGGATGTTTGTCAGTTCTATCGGTACTGACAAACAGGTTTTTGATAGGGGAGTGATAAAAGTGCGATCGGCTTAATTCAAATTATATTCAGGAAGCAACAAAATGAATAGGGGTTTTAGAGCCAATAAAACTGGTTTTGTTTTAGAAACAACTGTAGAAGGTACGTTGAGAGGCCACGGATATCTCGAAATATGTCCCCAGTTGCCGAAAAAGCGCAAGCGAGAATGGCTCTTAAGCTCTACTGAAAATCCCAAGCGATATGCTAAACAGGTTTATATCGGGTCTAGCATTTATGAAAGTGAAATAAATGTCGATTTTTATATTGTTGATTCCGGTTTGTTTCCTCGGGGTCTAATTGTTGAGTGCAAGTGGCAAGAAGACAAAGGTTCAGTAGACGAGAAGTATCCTTACCTAAATTTAAATATTAAAAATTGTTATCGGGTTCCTACTATTGTTATAGTGGGTGGTGACGGTATGAGGCAAGGTTCGATCGACTGGTTTAAAAAACAAATTCCTGACAATCAAAATCTGTTGGCAGTTCACAAACTCGAAGGTTTCATTACCTGGGCTAACAAATATCTGTAACAGGAATCCCGGAGCTTTGCCACGTGTGGATTAACCACGTATTGATCCTACGAAATATGCTTAATTAGAGACTTTGCGTAAGTAAAACTTAAAATGAACGTATTAATAATTCCGTGATTTTTCCGCGCTTAAAACTATTAGAATTAATTCCCCTAGATGCTGATATCTCAAGGAGCTTTGGCAGAGATTTATTTGGAAAAAGTTGAGTATCGCTGTAGATTTTTTCGATAAAATCGCAGTTTGAATTAGACAGCATAACTTTCACGCCCCGTTCTGCAAGTTCTGCAAAAATATCTCTCAGTTTAAGCTGTTCCGATTCTTTGAAATTATCCCGGCTGTAAGTCGTGAAGTTACTGGTGGCACTGATTGGATAATAAGGCGGGTCAAAATAAACAAAGTCTTCGCTACTGGTAGCAAGATCCAAAATTTTATCGAATTTTCTGACTTCAATTTGAGCGGGCGCGAGTAAAGATGAGACCGATCGCAGTAAATCTGCTTGACAAATGTTAGGATTTTTGTATCGACCTATGGGAACATTAAATTCACCTTTTGAGTTTTCTCTATAGAGGCCGTTGTAACAAGTTTTATTTAGGTAAATCAGGCGTGCTGCTTTTTCTGTATCTGTTTTGTAGGAGCGCGATCGCACCGAGTAATAATAATTTTTATTGTCCTTGGTGTGTTCTAACTGATGTTCCTCTAAAAGTAGAATCAGTTCCTCAACTTTATCCCTGACACAGCGATAAGCATTAACTAACTCAGGATTAATATCTGTTAAAACAGCTTGCAAACCAGGGTGCTGCTGTGCTAAGTAAAAAAATATAGCTCCGCCACCCAAAAAAGGCTCGTAGTAAGTTGTGAACTTTTCAGGAAAATAAGGTTGATATTGTCCAATCAACCTAGTTTTGCCTCCTGCCCATTTCAGAAACGGACGTGGCAAGACGAAAGAAGGTGCGGCAGCAGACATTTATCTAGAAATAACGGCCCTATAATATTTATCACAACTAGAACTCAATAGACATACTTCTGAAGTTCTTACCGGAGGTCGCGTGGCATTAAACAGACAGTGCTGGAGCCATCGGCGAAAAGTTTTCGTTAGAATTATATATGTCAGCCTGGCCGGCAAAAATGCCCGATCGCCCGATCGGCAGATTTAGCTCCGGCTGTGCCAAAATTGTCTAACTCGCTCACAAGTGTTACCAGTCAAAGATCGTGCTGTGACACTTTACCCCACCAAGCCAATGCAAGATTTTATTAATAACGTCTCTCGCTACCCGCGCTTTTTCATTACGATATGTCTGGGAATTTTCTTTTTCCTGTTCGAGCGACTCAAACCCCTGCTCGATCGACCGACAAGTGCGATCGCCCTGATTAGTTCGATTGTAGCGACTTTTGTCTTTCTAACTTTTACACTGCGGGCTATGTTAGGCCTGAGTTCGGTTTAAAGCCTGCGCTTGAACGCAAACATCAACGGCAAATTCAGTTAAAACACTAACTCCCAAAGTAACTGCCAATTCTTGCAGGCGATCGCACACTTGACAATAGTCGCTGCGATAGATTGGAAGAGGAAGTTAGTAAGCGGCGTTACGTCAGCGCTGCTCAACCAAGCCGCAGGCCCACATTACCGAAGTGCAGGACAAGCGTTTGGGGCTATCAACATTCACTGGGGAAATACTGCACCTCTGTTTCCCCGGTGTCCCACTTAATCATTAGGAAGCGGCACACCCCGCCCCGCTTTCCTCTCCCGTTAACCTGACGGTATCACGAGAGTTTCCAGCGGACAAGACAGATGAAGTTTGAACATATCTATCAATTTTTTCAAGACCCCCCTCCTGTTTATCTAAACAAGGAATTAGCTGTGTGTTACATTCTCTCCGTGTTATTGCGCGGAGATTCCTACGGTACAGAACTGATTGGCCAACTAGAGAGGGAATTCCCCATCTACCGACTATCTGATACCGTTCTCTACAGCGCTCTGAAATTCCTCGAAGATGAAGCCGTAATCACCGGTTACTGGAAAAAAGTAGAAGGACGCGGCCGCCCCCGCCGGATGTATCAAATCCTCCCTGAGTGGCGTCACCAAGCTCAAGACCTCGCTCGTCTCTGGCATGAGTACATTGGTCAGGGAAACGGCTCGTCAGAGCGTCGTTCCCGCGCCTTAGAAACTGGTCACACAGGTTAGCCGAGTTGGAATCGGATGCCTAAACCCTGGAGATGCTGGCGCTACTTGCAAAGCGATTTGCCGGATTGCCTTCGCTTTGCTCGATCGCCACACAGCGATTAAAGCAGCTACACTACATCAGGACTTACGCATTGTCACTTAAGAATTAGGGATGATGGGGAGATATGGGAATTATTGGGTGATGGAGAGCAAAACGCCTTGCAGAAGAAGCTTTCTGCGAATTTTAATAAAAAAGTGTCTGCGTAAGTCCTCGATCGCTTTCTTATGTAAAGTTCTGTAAAGTAATAGTAGATAATTTCAATTACACAAACTTCTACCAATGGATACTGCTGTTCTTCCCTCTACCTTTGTGCTGACGCTGCTGTTGGCCGTAGGCTTGTTTTTCTTCATCAAGGCTTCAGTCAAAGATCGCATCGAACAAGTCAAGCTGGCTTCCGAGAGCGCCCAAGAGTCACTGCTAACCGACTTACAACAGTATTTTGCCGATAGAGCTTACCGAGTTGCAGCCGTCGATGCCCCCAACTATAAAGTCACGTTTGAGGGTTTTGTGCGGCCGAGTTGGTTTCTAGCTATTTTTCTAACTCTGCTGAGTGCAGGTGGCACTCTGTGCTTGGGACTGGTTTTGGGAATGCTAGTTCCTCAGCAGGGTCAAATTTTCCTAGCTTTGGTACTGCTGTCCCCGCTGGCGGGGGTATTTTACTGGAAAAAAGCTGGACGCTCTGAGCAAGTCTCCCTCAAACTCGAATCAGTTGCTGAGTCGGGAAGCCCAACCAAGAGCTTTGTTACTGTCAGAGCTCACCGCGATGAACTAGCAGCCATGCAAAAAGCTTTAGATTTGAAACCGATCGATTATAAAGTTTGACGCGGAACGTTTTTTGATATGCTAGATGCCGTAGTTAGACTTCGAGCTGACAAACCGATGACTCAAGAGTGGCTCTTGCATTGATAAACCCGTGGCTGTTTTTTTGATCCACTTGTTCGATCGACAAATTCGATCGACAAAACAGTCAAAAAAAAACCATTATCGTGAAAGTGCCAATTGTGGCGATCGCCCTTGGGCTGCGATCACGCCTGTTGCGATGGCTCCTTATACCCTAGTTTCTAAGGACTTTTCGCAGAAATTTCAGTTGGCACTCTCCAGACAATGAGAACTCTCGCGCTTTTGTTAAAAAACTTAGAAAAACATTGCTGTCAATGTTTTGAGCTAAACATTTTGAGCTATGCGCGGCTGGCTGACACCACAGGAATTTTTTCTGTGGTAGCTTCCAACATCACCTTTAAGCTGGGAAACAAGAAATGGTTCTCTTCTACGTATTGGGCTCCAAATAAACCTTTTTCAGCCCAGAAGTATCTGTCAGTGGTATGCTCGTTACGCTTGACTAACAGCAAAGCTGGGGGAGCAATGCCTTCTGCATGGATGAACTTGCGAGCCGCTGTTACGGGTTTATCTTCGCCGCTCTCGATGCTATATTGAGGCACACACTCTAAAATTCTGCGTCCTTCTTGTCGGCGGCGACTCTTGCGTTTGCGTCTCCTGGCCAATTTCTTTACCTCCTCTGTGAGCAGACAGTATGAGCAGACAGGTTGTAATGATAGCTACCAAATCCGAGGCCAGTATATCCGTTCTAGCTCAAAATTTCAACTGTTTTTAATATATCGACATAATCTTAACATTCGTGCCGATCGACAAAAGTGTAGCGGTTGTGCTATGGTTGGCCGCAAGTTCCGGCAAAAGCCAAGCTTGGGGATCGGTGGAAGCTGCGCGGAGGGCGATGCGGGGCAATGTTGGTTCATAAAAGCCCCATGCCTTCAACATAGCTGCCTTCTATCAAAGGGAATAAATCTGAAATCGAGAAGTATCTCATCAGTAATCGGCCGCCGATCATTTGTAATTTACTTAGAATTCCGTTAGATATCTTAATGTGGCGCTCATGTTAATGCCAGCCAGTTCAGAATTTGTCAAACTTTGCCGTTCGCAGGTGGCTATCGCCGTTAGTTTGGGAGCGAAATTCAGCGCGGTATACCTGACACAAGAGTTGGTAGAAGGCAGCGAAGCGAAGTTGGTGCCGATCGCAGTTTACCCAGAAACCTCAGCCGAATTGGAAGAAAATCAGGGGTTGAGGTTGCAATCTTCCGAAAGCTCGACAGTGAAACCGGTACCGCGACTGCTGGCGCCGCCTGTTCGGCCTGTGGAAGAATCAACGGTAGAGGCGATCGCACCCGATCGACTTCCGGGTAAGGAGTGCAGTTCCCATCAGTGCCAAGGCCCGGAGAATTTGTGGCAGCAGCGGATGCAAATTGTGACGCCTCTGATACACGAGGGAGCTGTAATGGGACTCCTAGTCAGCGGTCGGCAAGACAGGCCTTGGAACGAGCGAGAAGAGGCTCAAATACAACAAATTGCTCGCACCTTAGCCCTAGCCTGCATTTTAGACCAGCGATCGCAGTGGATGCAGCAGGAATTGGGTTCGGCCCGACAAATCCAGGCTCAGGTTTACGACACGATGCACAATTTGCTGCACCAGTTCAAAAGTCCGCTGACAGCGTTGCGAACTTTTGGCAAGCTGTTAGCGCGGCGGCTGGTACCGGAAGACAAAAACCGCAATGTGGCTTTTAGTATTGTCCGAGAGAGTGATCGGCTACAAGAGTTGCTGGGCCAGTTCGATCGAACTGTTGACACCGGCGAAGCACATCTAAAACTGCGATCGGACACTTCAGAAAA
This sequence comes from Microcoleus sp. Pol12B5, assembly GCF_036701335.1. Classification (NCBI taxonomy): domain Bacteria; kingdom Bacillati; phylum Cyanobacteriota; class Cyanophyceae; order Oscillatoriales; family Microcoleaceae; genus Microcoleus; species Microcoleus sp. Pol12B5. The sequence goes on from NZ_JAUBQQ010000045.1 coordinate 44,206, forward strand.
AGCAATGTCCAATGTGGAATCAATCCGGCATTCTCCTCTCTCGCTGTCACCTGCGGCCAATTTGGAGGAATCCTGTTTTGTTACAGAAGTCTTAAAACCGCTGTTAATTTCCGCCGAGGCGATCGCATCTGAAAGGAATCTGAAATTGGTCGCCGACCTGGAGGCGAATTTGCCACCAGTCTCAGCGAACGATCGAGCTTTGCGCGAAGTTTTGAGCAATTTAATTGACAATGCTTTGAAATATACCCCCGCCGGCCGCCAAATTTATATTAAAGTCCGGTACAAAGCAGCGGATGGCGATCGGGCAGGATACAGCCAATTGCCTGCCATAGCAGTTGCCGTCAGCGACACAGGTTCCGGCATTCCTCCCCAGGATTTAGAGCATTTATTTGAGCGGCACTACCGGGGAGAAAAAGCGCAGACAGAAATTCCCGGTACAGGATTGGGTTTGGCGATCGCCCGCGATTTAGTCCGCCAAATGCAAGGAGAAATAGAAGTATTTTCCCCAGTCAATCCAGAATGGCTGCCCTCTGCAGAAACTAATTTATTATATCCAACCGATCGCGGCACTACATTTGTGGTTTGGCTACCAGTGAATAAGTAACGAACTCTATTGCTTAGAGACATTTTTTATGAAGCATCTACCTTTATTCGATAAAATTCCCAAGTTGTCAAATTCTTTAGAAATTTTCAAAAAACACTTTTTTCGTGTACGGTTTTTAGCTGCTTTTAACATTCTGACTGTTCTGATTTTGGGCGGGCTGAGTGTATACGCAAAACTCAACAACCAGGGAGACGGAGTTGAACGCCTGTTTAGCGACCCTTTTAATTTCTGGTTCCCTTACGAAGGAATTCTCACCGGAGTTTCCGAAGTCCTCTGGTGCATCCCAGTAGCACTTTGTGCATTTACTTTCGGAGTGCTGCGCCAAAAAGAGCCGCAGAGTCGATCGGGGATGTTCTTATTTTTTAGTGCTTTACTACTCGGAGTCTTTTTCCTAGATGACAGGTTTCGGATGACTTTGATTCTTTCTGGGTTGGGAATATCTAGCAAATTAATTTATTTCTGTTATGGTAGTGCTGTCTTTTTTTACGGAGTTAAGTTTTGGCGAGACATCAAAACCACTCCTTACCTGCCATTAGTCGTAGCATTCCTCTTGTTTGCTATCTCACGGTTTGAGGATATTTTTGAGTCTCAAAGTCTAGGAGTACACGCGATGTTAGAAGATGGCACTAAATTATTAGCTCTTCTGAATTTATCACTGTATTTTTGGCACGTATGTCATCAAGAAATCGGGCAGCATTTACGGCAGAGGGAAGAACGTTGAGCGCCTAGATTATTTTACAAAAAAAGGCGTTTATAAATTAGGGTATAACTAAGCAATGCCGGCGATCGCATAGAACCAAAATAATTTATTAGATTTTGATATGGCATCGGAAGATTAGCCAATTTTAGATAGTGAATTAATAATCGAAGGGAATGTCTGAGCAACTTGTTATCTGATATAGAATAACAAAAAGTTTTTCCTGTCAAACGAGCTATCAAGATGTGTTAATCTTGTATGTACGCGCTCAAAAATTCAACACCGCCCTAATTGATGGATCACCGAGTTCATCAGCTTTGACTATTTTTTCACGAAACTCGATAGCATAAATTTTCATTTTTTCTGCTTCTCTACGGAATGCAGCGTACTAAATATACATGGAATATGCTGTATTTTTACGGCACAGTTAATAACGCCTCGGAAGAGATTGTTAAAAAATATATTGCAAACCAACACAATTAAGTTAGAAGAATGTGGCTAAAGCCGTAGCAAGTCCCCACCCCAGCAAAGGGGGGACTTGCTGCGGAAAAAAATTCTGTCAGAATTCCGATGAATGAGGAATTAGCAATTATCCTATTCTCATGCAACTGAAAACCGATATATAGCAATCCTAAATTATTTGTGAATTCCTTACTCTCTCCCCTTGATAAGGGGAGGGTTGGGGTGGGGTAAAAAGTTTACGACTCCTGCAAGGATTGCTATATGATCAATCAATTCAGCCAGATAAGTTTTCTAGGCATTCGCTACAGCGATCTTAGTGGCTCTACAGATAGTCGGCAGATCAATAATAAACTGCGTTCCCTGCTGTGGCGTAGAAATACACTCCAATTGACCGCAGTGTTTTTCTATCAGAATTTTTCGGCTGATGGACAATCCCATGCCTGTACCTTTTCCTATGGGTTTAGTAGTAAAAAAGGGAGTGAAAAGTTTAGCACGAACTGTTTCTGTCATGCCCACACCATTATCAGAAATTGTTACCAGGATGTGGGAACCCGAGCTAATGTTGTCATGCGAATTGCCGGGTACAACTTCAGTCCGAATCAAAATCTGGGGGTGAAAAACAGCACCATTTTCTCTACTTACCCGCTCTTCCAAAGCATCTATAGCATTCGCTAAAAGGTTCATAAACACCTGATTGAGCTGACCGGCATAACAGTTCACAAGTGGCAATACACCATAGTCTTTTATCACATTAATAGCAGGCCGATCCGACTTAGCCTTTAGTCGGTGCTGTAAGATCAGCAAAGTGCTATTAATGCCTTCGTGGATATCTACTGATTTAATTTCAGTTTCATCCAACCGCGAAAAATTGCGTAGAGAGTGAACAATATTGCGAATGCGTTCGATCCCTAACTGCATGGAAGAAAGCAATTTTGGTAAATCATCTATGATAAATGGCAACTCTGCATCTTCTATTTCATGGATAATTTCTGCTTCTGGTTGCGGGTAATACTTTTGGTAAAGATTCAACATATTAATGAGTTCTTTAATATAGTCGTTGGCGTGGGACAGATTGCCATAAATAAAGTTAACCGGATTATTGATTTCATGAGCGACACCTGCAACTAATTGACCGAGACTAGACATTTTTTCACTTTGAACTAGCTGGAGTTGTGTTTCTTGGAGTTCTTTGACAAAATGCTCTAAGACAACAGATTTTTGGTGCTCTTTTTCTTCACTGAGACGGAGTGCTTTCTCTACTTGTTCGCGTCGCTCTATTTCAGACTGCAATTTATGACTTAGAGAAAAACTTCTCAAAGCTGTTAGCATCGTAGTGTATAGCTTTGACGTCGTTAATTCAGTTTTAGTTTTATAGTCATTAATATCGTAATTGATAATAATGCTTTTTTCAGGTACTTGTCCGGGTTGACCCGTGCGTAAAATAATTCGCACTAACTGGTTGCATAAGACTTCGCGGACATATTTAACAAAGTTTAAGCCAGCATCATCTGTTTCCATAATTACATCAAGTAAAATGATGGCAACATCAGGATTTTCTTGGATTAGCTGTTTAGCTTCACGAGCGGAGTAAGCATTAATGAAGGTTAAAGATTTATTTTCAAAGACAAACTTCCTGAGTGAAATTTCGGTAGCGGTGTGAACTTGAGCCTCATCATCTACAACTAAAATTTTCCAGCTTTCACTCAGTTTTTCTTCTGGGGTTTCATCTGCAAACAATATCTCGTCATCCGAGTCGATTACTTCGGCAAAGTATACTGTTTCTGGAGATGGTTGAGTTAACAAATCGTCAAAATCACTTTTCATTGCTGTACACCTTTATTTTTTACTAATGTTTAGGTTTGAAGTTAGAAAACCTGTTAAGAAAAAGGCAGAAGGGAGAAGAGTTACACAGCAACCTTTTCAGTCATCCTTACTTTACTTTTAATGAGGTGGGCTTACTTAGTTATCTTGGTCAGGAAATCGGAATTGGAACTCTACATTGGTGAATCAATTTGCATGGGTAATTTAATAATAAACTTGGTGCCTCTTCCCACCTCACTTAGACACTCAATTTCACCTTTGAGTTTTTGGGTGACTAAATTGTAGACAATATGTAACCCTAACCCACTGCCACCTTGACCACGCTTAGTGGTAAAGAATGGCTCAAAAATTTTACTTAAGTTTTCTGGGGGAATACCTTTACCTTCATCGGCGTATTCAAACCTTAGCCGATTACCTTCTTGCTCCCAAGCAAAGATTATTTGCCCAGAAATTCCTGGTTCATAGGCATGAATCAGAGAATTGATTAGCAAGTTTGTCACAACTTGGGACAAGGCTCCTGGATAAGAATCTATGGAAATTTTGCTATCTCCCTTAATTTTAAGCGGATGTTGACTATTTTTCAACTTTGGTTTTAATTGTAATAAAATTTCATCAAGATAAGGTCTGATTTGGAAAGTACGTCGTTCTTCGCTAGAGCGATCTACTGCTACTTGCTTAAAGCTTTGAATCAAGGCTGCCGCCCGATCTAGGTTAATTAGAAGTGCTTTACTGCTTTGACTAGCAATATCGACAAACTCTTCTAAATCCGAGCGCTTCATTTTGCCACTTTTATAAATAGATGCAAATTCTGTGGTATTTTCTGCCAAAGCTGAAGCAACAGTGACGCCCACTCCGATGGGAGTATTAATTTCATGGGCAACACCAGCAACTAATCCTCCTAGAGATGCCATTTTTTCAGATTCGACTAGCTGAGTTTGGGTGGCTTTTAAAGCCTCTAGGGTGTTCGATAATTGTTGAGTACGATCGCTCACTAATTGCTCTAAGTTTTGATTAAACTCCTGTAAATTTTTGTAAAGTTGAGCATTCTCAATGGAAATAGCAATTTGGGCAGATAAAAGTTTTAACAATTCTAGCCGATCGGTAGTAAAAGCCCCTTCAATCAAGTTATTTTCCAAATAAAGAAGGCCAGTCAGCTTACCTTGGTGCAGCAG
>NZ_JAUBQQ010000046.1:0-47734 GCF_036701335.1 Microcoleus sp. Pol12B5
TTTTGTTACCTCTGTGGAAAAAATCCTGAAAGAATTTGGAGAAAACTATGTAATTAATTTTGTCTAGCTACTTAACAGATGGATGTTGATGTTCAAAGGAAAGAGGGAAGATTTTCCCAGTCTCCCAGTCTCCCAGTCTCCCAGTCTCCCAGTCTCCCAGTCTCCCAGTCTCCCACTCCCCCACTCTCCCTTACCCACTTCCTCACTCTCGTTAGAATAAGATAAGTTTCCTTGCTACCGTGAGCCCCTCAAACAAAACACCATGACTCAACAACAACCCCGGATTTGCATTCTCGGCGGAGGCTTCGGCGGACTCTACACAGCCCTGCGCTTGAGTCAGTTACCCTTCTCCAAAACCGAAAAACCAGAAATTGTCCTAGTTGACCGCCGCGATCGATTTTTGTTCGTTCCCCTGCTCTACGAACTCGTGACCGGCGAACTCCAAACCTGGGAAATTGCTCCACCATTTGCCGAACTATTGGAAAACACAGGTGTGCGATTTTGTCAAGGTACTGTCTCCGGCATTGATGTGGAGGAAAAGCGAGTGCAGTTGCACGACGGGCCAGAAATTCCGTGCGATCGCCTTGTTTTAGCATTAGGCGGCGAAACCCCCCTAGATATGGTCAAAGGGGCCGTTGAATACGCTTACTCGTTTCGTACTCTCGACGACGCCTACCGCTTAGAAGAAAGACTGCGGTTTTTAGAAGCCAGCAACACTGACAAAATTCGGGTTGCGATCGTCGGCGCCGGTTATTCAGGAGTAGAATTAGCTTGTAAATTAGCCGATCGACTCGGAGACAAAGGTCGCGTGCGGTTAGTCGAGCAAAGCGACATGATTCTGCGGACATCACCGGAGTTTAACCGCGAAGCCGCCAGCCAAGCTTTAGAAAAACGGCAAGTGTGGATCGACTTAGAAACAGCAGTAGAGGCGATCGAAGCGGACACAATATCCTTACTTTACAAAGGACAATTAGATGTTCTCCCCGTAGACATAGTGCTGTGGACAGTAGGAACCCAAGTTAGTCAAGCAGTGCGATCGCTACCCCTTAAACAAAACCGCCGCGGTCAATTAATAGTCAATTCGCAAATGCAAATTATCGACCATCCAGATATATTTGCCTTGGGAGACTTAGCTGAATGCCACGATGCAACTAATCAAAAAGTACCCGGAACAGCCCAAACAGCATTCCAGCAAGCTGACTACACCGCATGGAACATTTGGGCCTCCCTCACCGGCCGCCCATTACTTCCTTTCCGCTATCAGCCGCTAGGAGAAATGATGACATTAGGAAATGACAACGCCACCCTCGCCGGTTTAGGAATTAAACTCGACGGACAACTAGCCCACATTGCCCGTCGTTTAGCTTATCTCTATCGGATGCCAACATTTGACCATCAACTAAAAGTTGGTTTCAATTGGATTAGTAAACCGATTCAGGATTTGCTTAAAAGTTAGTTGATTGTAGACTGTTAACTGTTGACAGTTGACCGTTTATTATTGATTGTAGGACTTATGAGGGCGGTTCCGAAACCGGGTTTTTCACGAAAATACTTCACTACTACGCGCATATTTGGTAAAAACCTGGTTTTTTCTGTCGGAGTGTAGATTCAGAGAATATTAGGCACGATAAAAAATGCAAAATTCCACATTTCAACAGCCAAAAACTGAAATTCCACCGTTGATAGAGCGGGAGATTCTGTTCGGAAATCCTGAAAGAACCCGCCCCCAAATTTCCCCCGACGGCAAGTATCTCGCCTACATTGCACCCGATGAAAACAACGTTTTGCAAGTGCAATTGCGTACCGTCGGTCAAGCAGACGATCGCCAACTGACTGCCGATAAAAAACGAGGCATTCGCATCTTTTACTGGACTTACAGCGGCGAAGATATCATTTATCAACAAGATATTGATGGTGATGAAAAATGGCATTTATTCTCAGTCAATATCCAGTCAAACCTGGTTCGCGACTTGACACCATTTCAAGGTGTTCGAGCTCAGCCCCTCGCCGTTGACCGCAACTTCCCTAATGAAATTTTAGTGGAAATGAACATCAGCGATCGCCGCAAACACGATGTTTACCGCATCAACCTCCAAAACGGTGCAGTTGAACTCGACACCGACAACCCTGGTAACATCATGGGTTGGACTTGGATTGCTGACGCCCAATTTCAAGTGCGGGCGGCGACAGCCACAAATGCCGACGGCAGTACAGAATTGCTATTTCGAGAAACTGCCGATAAGTCTTGGGAAAGCTTGCGACGCTGGGGCCCCGACGACGAAGGCGGCGCGGTCATGTTCTCAGAAAACGGCAAAATTCTTTACATCATCGGCAATCACGATGCTAACGCCAAACGTTCGATCGCACTCGACTTGGAAACCAAACAAGAAACTGATATCGCCTCCGATCCAGAATACGATGTCGGCGATATTGTCGTACACCCCACGAAGCGAGAGATTCAGGCCGTTTCCTTCTACAAGAACAAGCAAGAGTGGCAGATTTTAGACCCAAGCATAGCAGAGGATTTTGAGGAACTCGGCAAATTTCGCCCCGGCGAATTCTCCATTACCAGCCGGAACCTCGCCGATACCACTTGGCTAATCGCTTACAGGACAGACGACGGCCCAGTTTACTACTATGTGTACGATCGCACTTCCAAAACTTTCACCTTTCTGTTCAGCAATCAACCCAAACTCGAAGGGCTACCACTATCATCAATGGAACCCATTTCTTACACCGCAAGAGATGGTTTAACCATTCACGGCTACCTGACAAAACCGGTTGGTGTCGCCACACCCGTACCGACAGTCTTGCTAGTACACGGTGGCCCCTGGGCACGCGATACCTGGGGTTACAATCCACAAGCCCAATGGCTGGCAAACCGAGGTTACGCCGTTTTGCAAATCAATTTTCGCGGTTCCACCGGCTACGGCAAAGCGTTTCTCAATGCCGGCAATCGCGAATGGGCGGCTAAAATGCACGACGACTTGCTAGATGGGGTAAATTGGCTGGTAGAAACAGGAATTGCCCTACAGGATAAAATTGCGATTATGGGCGGTTCTTACGGTGGTTATGCCGCCTTAGCGGGATTGACTTTTAGTCCTGATGTTTTTGCCTGCGCCGTCGATATTGTCGGGCCAAGCAATTTGATTACGCTGCTGCAAACTATTCCCCCTTACTGGGAACCGAGAAAAGCAAGTCTGTATCACCGCGTGGGCAATTTGGAAACAGAACCAGAGTTTTTGAAATCGATCTCGCCTTTATCTTTTGTCGATCGCATCCAAAAACCTTTACTAATCGCCCAAGGTGCCAACGACCCGCGAGTGAAAGAATCAGAAAGCGAGCAAATTGTCAATGCCATGAAGCAAGCCGGCAAACCTGTAGAATACGTGCTTTATACAGACGAAGGACACGGATTTGCGCGCCCCGAAAATCGCCTGCACTTTTATGCGATCGCCGAAGAATTCCTAGCCAAATATTTAGGAGGCAGATTTGAACCGGCGGGCAACATTGCCAATCATTCTGGTTTAGTGAATCCACAAACAACTCATTAGAAGGAATAAGGAAAAAGGAAGAATAAAGAAGGAATTACTCAAATCTCTTTTCTCTTCTCTTCTCTTCCTCTGTGTTCTCTGTGTCCTCTGTGGTTAAATCATTCCGATGCAACCGGATGTGCGATAAGTCCTCTTTCCTCTTCCCTTTTTCTTCTCAAATGACCAAAATTATTTTTCTCGATGCCGCCGGTACACTATTTGATGTTCGCGGTAGCGTCGGCGAGGTATACGGACAAATAGCCCACAGGTTTGGAGTAACAGTTAAGAGTGAAGAGTTAAATGCAGCATTTTTCCAAAGTTTTGCCGACTCAAATCCGATGGCATTTCCCGGAAGAGAATTATCAAAAATTCCCCAACTAGAATTTGAATGGTGGCAAACAGTTGCCGCGAAAGCTTTTCAAAGAGCAGGCGTTTTCAATCAATTTTCAGACTTTCCCAAATTCTTTGTCGAACTCTACGCTCATTTTGCCACCGCCGAACCTTGGTTCGTCTATCCCGACGTATTGCCAGCATTAAATAAGTGGCAGCAACAAGGAATTGAATTAGCAGTAGTATCGAATTTCGATTCCAGAATTTATGCAGTATTAAAAGCACTAAATTTAGCCGAATATTTCACATCAGTGACAATTTCTACCGAAGTTGGTGCAGCAAAACCCGACTCTCAAATTTTTACCGCTGCTTTGCAAAAGCACAACTGCATTGCGGAGGATGTTTTGCATATTGGCGACAGCTTCAAAGCAGATTATTGTGGAGCCAAAAAGGCGGGATTAAATGCAATTTGGTTGAATCGCCAACAGGAAAAACTAGATTTAGCCAAATGGTCTTTTTTAATCGAGTCTCAAAAAGTTGAGGAATTTGCCAGTCTGGATTTTATATAAGTCAGGATTTATTCACTCGGACAAAGAAACTTGCTTTTTTACCTAATATGCGGGTTGCAAAGAAGTGTCTTTGTAAAAAGCCCCGGTTTCTGGACACCCATGCTAAGTCCTATAAATATGATTTTTATGAGGTCAAGGTTATGATTTTTATGAATTGACTTTGAGAGCTACTTATTGAATAATATGGATAATTTAACCACAGAGAGCGCAGAGGGCGCAGAGGAAGAGAAGAGAGGGGTGATTTATATATCTAACTTTTAACTGGAAAGAACTTTATGGAACCTCGACTTACTCAAACTCAATTAGCACAGGTGATCGCTGAGATCGACAAGTTATCGCAGCAGCGCGAGTTAGAATTGGCCTCAGATCAGGTAAGAGAAATTTTACGAGAGTTGAATCTTCCTGATGAGCTTTTAGAAGATGCGATCGCCCAAATGCGCCGCCGCGAAGCCCTAGAAAAACAGCAGCGACGCAACCGTTGGATCGCGATCGCCTCGACAGTTGTTGTTATTTCTGCGATCGGTATAGGCGTACTGTTCGGGCAAAATCAGCAGCAGCAAACTGCTCAAATTGTCGCAGGAGAAGATCGAATTGCCCTATCTCAAAAGGGCGGTGACAACCTTATTCAAGTCAACCGTCAAATCAATCCCCGCATCTACTACCAGGTGACGTTGAAAAATGCTCCGATCGGCATTCAGTTGTCTCTGCAATGCGATTGGATTAACCCCAGCGGTGACATTGTTCATCAGGGCAGGTATCAAACTCGCACGATCGATACTGCGGTTTGGAATACGCACTGCTTTTACGATCTCGGATCTGCTGCAGCCCCAGGCAAATGGGAAGTTCGGATGTCCCTGGATGGGCGCGTGATTAGCAGTGAACCTTTCACGGTGAAATAGATGGGTGCGATCGACAAACCTTCACATTTTATCGGCTATTGGGGACTGGACGATTGCACAAAAACGCTCAGCCGTTTAGTCCCAGATTACTGCATTCGACAGGGCAAATTATCAGACTGGGCGATCGCCTCTGCATCTGTACTCACGGCTGACACAGTGACGCTGAATGCTTGCGGGCGATGTCAGCCAACCGATTTACCGGGAGATGCTTGGGCGGCGATAGAAGCGAAACAGCTACGGCTGGGGCGCGATCCTTTTGGGCGAGTGCCGCTTTACTGGATGCAGTTGGGAGAAACGATTTGGTTTGCGACGCAAATGCAATTGCTGCTACCGCTGATTGCTTCCCCTCAAATTAGCCCGATCGCCCTACACAGTTATGCTTGTTTTTCCTACGTGCCCACGCCGTTAACGCCGATCGAGCAAATTGCATCCGTAGCAGCCGGAAGCGAGATGATTTGGGAAATCGCCGATGTTAACGATCTGCCGAAAGTACGCGCGGCAAAGCTATCCCGTAGGGAATCGCTGCCATCGGCTTGGCAAGAAGCACCCCAACTACTGCGGAGTGAGGATGAGGCGATCGCACAATTGCAAGGGCTGTTGCAACAGGCGATCGATCGACAAGTGGCCGATTTGCCGATCGACGAACCCGTGGGCGTTTTACTCTCCGGCGGCATCGATTCTTCCCTGGTGACGGCGCTGCTAGTGAAAGCAGGCTTGCAGGTGCGCGCCTATGCCCTCGATTTTGGTGTCGAAGCCTATTCCGAACTGCCCTACGCGCAACAGGTGGCGGACTTTTTCCAGATTCCGCTGATCCGAGTGGCGGCGACGGGCGATGCAGTGTTGCGCGCGATCGGGCCAACCGCCAAAGCCCTCGATTTACCCTATGGAGATGGCACAACAGCCCCGCTGTTTTTGCTCAAACAGGCGGCGGCACAAGACGTGCGAGTTGTATTCAATGGCGAGAATGGCGATCAGCTATTTGCCGGATGGACAAACAAGCCTTTGATTGCCAACGGAGTTTACAGTGCAGAACATCCTGCCGGAAAAGAAACCTTTGAAAAGCAGTATTTGCGGACGTTTCAGCGATTTTATGGTTATGAAAAACAGATTTTTTCGCCAGAAATGCTCGATCGCATCCAGTCTCACGATTTGAGCGTTTACCTGCAAGACGCGATCGATCCCGAAACCTGTCCCTCCCTGCTAGCGAGGCTGCGGCGCGCTTCGCTGATGCTCAAAGGTGCCCAAAATATTCAGCCGAGGGCCACGGGATTGGCGTTTGCTTGGGGTTTGTGGGTGCGATCGCCCTTCTGCGACCCCGACCTCACAGCATGGACGTTTCAACTCTCTGGCGAGCTGCTACTGCAAGGTGCGTGCGAAAAATACATCCTCAAAAAAGCCTCCGAACACTGGCTGCCACCGGAAATTATCTGGCGGGAAAAGCGCGGGATGGGAGTGCCGTTGAAGGTTTGGTATTACCGCGAATTTTGGGCTGCGATCGGCGATCGGCTGAATCCGAATCTGTTGCGATCGCAAAATTGCTGGCAACCTTATTTGGCCGACTCCATGCTATCGGGACAACTCGGAGTTGCAATGCGCGATCGCTATATTGGCAATAATCTCTGGCTGCTGCTGATGTGGCAGGCATGGCGAACCGAGGTTTTAGGCGAAATTCCGGTTAAGCGATCGCTGGATCATGTGTTTTGGTTGCCACCGGCGATCGGCCAACGCATTTGGAAATATCGAAGGAGGTTGACTGTTGACTGTTGACTGTTGACTGTTGACTGTTGACTGTTGATTTTACAATCTTCCCTGTTCCGAACATCCGTTAAATCCATTAAATAATCCGTTGCCGAACATCCGTTACATCCGTTACAAAATCCGTTGCCGAACTTCTTCTATATGACTGAATCTTTGCTACAGAATGAAACCAAAACACATTCGCGGCCGTTCTCGGAAGCATTAGCCAAGCGACTTTTGTCAACTTATGGTTCGCCCTTATATGTGTATCAGGCCGAGATCCTCAGTCAGACTCTTGAGCATATTACGCGATCGATCGACTATCCCCGCGTTCAGTTTCATTTTGCTAGCGTCACCAACGGCAATATTGCTCTGTTGCAATTGATTCAGCAAGCTGGTTGGGGGCTACACGCGAATACACCGGGGGATGTTTTTTTGGGGCTGAAAGCGGGTTTTACGGGCGATCGCATTGTCTACACGGGCAGTAACCTCAACAGGGCGGATATTCAGCAATTGATTGAATGGAAGATCGATCGATTTAACTTCGATAGTCTGTCGCAACTCCAGGATTTTTGCGAATATTCCGGCAGTCAACCGCGATCGATCCGTGCCGAAATTGGACTGCGCCTCAACTCACCGGAATTGACGGGAGACAGTCGGATTGGAGTGCGTCCCGCCGAATTTGAGAAAGCGAACGAAATCGCGCAGCAGCAAGGGTTTAGCATCACTGGACTGCATTTTTATCGGGGGACTGGAACTAACGCCACGAGTGCTTTTACGCAGGCGATCGATCGGCTAATTGCGATCGCCCAACAGTTGCCAGATTGGCGAACCCTTGATTTTGGCGGTGGTTTTGGCTATCCCTATCGAGGCGGTGCAGTGTTTGACTGGCGGGAGTTTGGTGCGGCGATTACTGAACGATTGAGTGCGCTATCTCGCCCGATCGAGTTGGTGATTGAACCGGGACGATCGGCGATCGCAGGTTGTGGCGTTTTGCTTGCGAAAGTTGTGTCGGTGAAGTGGTTGGGCAATCGGCAAATTGTCGGCGTGGATACGACTGTATCAAATCTATCGGTGCCTGCGGTGCACGGGGGCTATCGGGCGATCGCAACTTGGGAAACCGGCGATGTATCGCGACATGAAACGGATATTTGCGGCAACACAACTTATTCGCGGGATTATTTGGGGCGCAACTGTTGGCTACCCAAACTCAAAATTGGAGATGCGATCGCCATTTTGGATAGCGGGGCTTACGGCTATGCGATGTCATCACATTTTCTGCACCGCCCCCGCCCTGCTGAGGTGTTGATTGATGCTAAGGGCGATCGATTAATTCGACAGCGAGAAGACTATTCTATCTTGTTAAACGGGCAAATCTTTTAATCGGGCATTGGCCAAACAGGGCATTGGGCATTGGGCATAGTTTCTTCCTTCTTCCTTCTTCCTTCTTCCTTCTTCCTTCTACTTATTATCTCTCTTCTCTTCCTCTGCGTCCTCTGCGGCCTCTGCGGTTAAATCATTCCAAAACAACCGCCAACGATATAAATCCATTAAATCAATCAGGAGTAACCGAAATGGGAATGAAATGCGTCCAGTGTAATACCGACAACAATTTGCGAGATCGTACTACCAACTCAGGGCGCTGTAAGAATTGCAACCATCCCTTTGTCTTTGATCCCACTACTATCACCGATCAAAAAATCGCCTTCACCGATCCATTTTTCAAGAATGCGATCGCAGATATCTCCAGCCAAAATATGTTATTTTTTACGCCCAAACAGTTTTTGTATTTGATGGATAAACGGCTAAAAAATCGCACGTCATCTAACCTCTGGAAGTGGACTTTAGAATATTTGATCCAGAGCTTGATAATTCTAATCGTTGGCGGTTTATTCATGAGCTCTATTTTTTCTGATACTGTGGGATTTTTGATAGTCTGGGCAGTTTTAAATATTATTTGGATTGGGGGATTTTTTGCCAAAAGCAAATCTACCGAGCAAAGTGCTCGCAACAGAAGAATTAATGCCACAAATTTACAAACTTTAGGAATAATGATGTTAGTAACAGGGATTTCAGCAAGCTTGATACTGAACTATGTCCCAGGATACATCGCAGCCTCTGCACTAGGACTATTTTCCTACTGGCTGGGCATTTCACAAAAAAATAGTCCACAGATAACTGGTGAAATATTTATCGTTAATCAAGCGCAAAGCGATAAATGGCTGCAACGCTGGCAAACAGTGAATGGCACATTAGAAAAACTGCTCCCTGCACCTCGTCAAGAGGCTTTGCCCGCCACCATCGATCGCGAAATTAGCGCCTACAGCTTCGATCGCGCAATTATCTGTGACAGTGACGAAATAGCTCAATTCCTCATTGCCAACAACGTCCATTTTGAAAACAACTGCGCGATTCTTAGTATTAGTGGCTATCCCCAAAGCATCTTCAGTACCGTGATTGAAATGCTGCGGCGTAATACCGATTTAAAAGTCTATGCACTGCACAATGCGAGCCCTGCTGGAGTTGGCTTGGTACATCAACTGCGAACTAATCCAAACTGGTTTGCGAATCAAGCGGTGACAATTTTTGATTTAGGCATTTCTCCCCGTCAAATCTTAGCAACCCGCGATATGTTTGTGCAGCAATCTCAAACAGTCGCACAAACCGCCCGTCAATTACCCGACACAGTGAGGCAAGGTTTAACAGCCGAAGAACTAGCATGGCTGGATGCAGGCAATTTTGTGGAATTGGAATCGTTTACGCCGCAACGGTTGTTGCGGGTAGTGAATTATGGACTTGCTCAGAGTGGCGATCTGCAGACCAACGACGGCTTAATATTAGTGGATAATGCTGTCGGGTATGGTGGTGGCTATGTGTTTGTCTCCGATAGTTTTGGTTAGGGCGTGTTTTCAAGACTTTTTTAAACTTATTAATAATAACCTTAAAAAGTCTTGAAACTTAGTCTGAATAAGATTTTTAGCGCTGTTTAGTTAAAATCATAAAAAGCTTATCTGTGTAATGGCTTCAGCGATTTTAAAAGGAGGAGCAAAAAAGCTGAGATTAACTTGGTGAGTAAAGGTTTCAGATTTTTAAATTTCCCCCCACGGGGGGAAGTTTAGTTTAAATTGTGTGAAATTTGCCTTTAACCCGCTCTCGTCTGGTTTTGTTTGTGTAGGCGCGGTTTCTAACCACCCGGACTTGTAACGTCGTGAACTTTTTTAAGTCGTATACTCCGCATTAATCTTCACGTAGTCGTAACTCAAATCGCATCCCCAAGCTTTAGCAAAACCGCTGCCATTCCCGACACTAATCTGAATTAAAACCGTATCAGCCTTCAAATATTCTCCCTCCGCAGCCGCTTTCATATAATTACTTGCAGCAGCGCGATCGAACTCTTTAGGTTGTCCGTTTTCCATCATCAAAAAATCCCCCAATTGAATCCGCAAATTCTCTTGATCGAAAGGTACACCAGCGCGCCCAGCCGCCGCCGCAATTCTGCCCCAATTCGGATCGCGTCCGAAAATAGCAGCTTTCACCAAAGAAGAACCGACAATTGTTTTGGCAATTTTACTCGCAGAAACTTCATCCAGCGCGCCACTAACTTGCACTTCTACCAAACAAGTTGCACCTTCGCCGTCACGGGCGATCGCCTTTGCTAAATGCACGCAAACTTCTGTCAGCATCGCCTCTAATTTTTCAGCATCTGCCCCCATTTCCGTAATTGCCGGTGTGCGGGATTGACCGTTTGCCAAAGCAATTAGCGAATCGTTGGTACTGGTATCGCCGTCAACAGTAATTTGATTGAAACTTCTGTTAGCCGCCCGACTCAGCATTTCTTGCCACAAATGCGATGACACTGCTGCATCGCAAGTTACAAATGCCAGCATTGTTGCCATATTCGGGTGAATCATTCCCGAACCTTTGCAAATGCCGCCGATGCGGACGGGCCGATCGCCAAACATGGTTTCCAGGGCGATCGTTTTCGGCACTAAATCAGTCGTACAAATAGCCTTAGCTGCCGCATCGGAACCAGTTTCCGATGCCTCAGCAACTAATCGCGGAATGCCCGCCCTCAGCGGCTCCATTTTAATCCGCTGTCCGATGACACCAGTGGAGGCCAAAAGAATAGATTCTGGAGGAATATTCAGCGCTTCTCCCAACAATTTGGCACTTTCGAGGGCATCTGCCAAACCTTGTTCGCCAGTAGCAGCATTAGCTTGTCCCGCATTGCACAAAATTGCTTTCGCGCTGGGTTTAGCTTGCAAACGCTGGCGGCAGTAGTCCACACAAGCGGCCCGGACAGTGGAGGTTGTGAAGACTCCGGCGGCGATCGCGTCTACCTCTGACAAAATTAAACTTAAATCGGGCAAGCCTGAAGCCTTCAAGCCCGCTGTAATTCCCGATGCTCGATACCCTCTGGGTGCTGTAACTCCGCCGTCAATTTCTTTCCAGTCCGACATGATGACCTCCCTAGTAGCCTTCAATCTGCTGAAAGGGGATTATACCATTTTAGATTTTAGATTTTAGATTTTAGATTTCGGCGTGAGCGCTCAGTCGAAGGATTTTAGATTTTAGATTTTAGATTCCCCATTCTTTTGAACCCAATTTCCCATTCCCCATTCCCAATTCCCCATAAAACTAATCGCGGCTTCCAATCTAGAGTTAGAACTCCAGAAGAAGTCGCGACGGTTTTGTAATTGACATTATTAATTTTTAGCTGGCAAACAACAAACTCGATTCAACTATCTCGCCGTTGAAAAAAGGGGTTATTTGCGATCGATACTAGCTGGAGAACCAGCATCTAAACCAACTTCAGCAGCCACACGGCTCAGCATGGATTCCTGACGGTTTTTGACGACGTGTTGATGGCGCATCATCAGGTTGCGGGCTTGTTCTTGAGTTGACATAACTGATTTCTCCAAATTATAGGTAATAACTTCGTAGACAATTGTCGAAATTGAGTTTGCCCTAGCTCATAGTGGCGTTGCTGCGATCGTAACTGGCTTGAAAGCTGGGCTGCGGTTTGCCTTGAATGTGACCCCAGTAGTGCGTATCTTCCATCCCGACTTCGGTGGCGGTGCGGTTGAGCATGGATTGCTGCCGGTTCTTCACCAGTTGGTGGTGGCGCATCATCAGAGAGCGAGCTTGATTTTCGGTAGACATATGTGGTTTCTCCGTATTCTTTAGATTAATGTTGAGCTGGTTTTTTCTTCTCTTTTATCACTATAACAGACAATTCTGTATCTAAAGCTACCAAATGCAAATTGTCACAAAACTTTACAATTTGGGCTATGGGGCGAGAAGCTCGATCGAGGTTGCAGGGAGTGCGATCGGGCTTTGGCTCGTGGATTCAGGCCCAACCCCAAGCAGCACTTGGCAAAATTTGACCATATTCGTCTTCTAAGAGCCACATTTTAGCGACTACGTAATTGCTAGTGGCCAAAATAACTTTATAGTTTGGTTCAGAGTTATAGATACAGAATTTTGCCTCTCAAGAAAGTCAAATTTGCCTTAGCTAACAGTAAATTTAATAAGTAGCTAATCACAATTAGATTTACAATGATTAAGCAGCTATGCTCAGGCATAGTCAAGTTTTTTGTAGTCAACTAGATAATAGATTTGGGCTAAGTGAATCGCCCTCGCCATCCTCAAAAAGCGAGCTTTCTTTGTTGATAAAAATAGATTAAGTCCCAGCAGCCTCCCCACAAAAAAGAGCGATCGTCCTCCCCTAGAAAAACAATCGCCCATTCACCTATAATTTTAATTAACATCAAGTCCCGCCTTTAAGAAACTATGTTATACCCACAACTACAGAGCTCCCCCAAGCCACTTTTTCAGGAGGATGCCAGGGGGAGCGAAAAGCTCTGACGTTAGTTTTTCAAGTTGTGTGTACAGGGTAGCCCTTAAGAAATGCGTGCCGGGGAATAAGCGGCCCTAATCGTCAGACAGTAGACTGGTACTACATAAGACGTTAAGTTGACACGACGGCTACTCGGCGACTTCCGCTTCCGCTTCCGCTTCAGGTGCATCTGGCACATCTTGCTTGATTGTCAAATAGCGAATCACTTCTTCGCTCAGACGCATCGCACGCTCTAGGGTAAAAATTGCAGCGCCCGGAGCTGTATAGTTCATTTGAACGTATACTCCGTCCCGGTGCTTGCCGATTTCGTAAGCCAAACGGCGCTTGCCGCGGTGCTGAGTTTCTATGTTTTCAGCACCTTGATCGCGCAAAATAGTTTGATATTTAGCGATCGCCTGGTCTGTCATTTCTTCACCCAAATCAGGGCGCAGAATGTACATAGTTTCGTAAATAAACGGTTTCATGGCAATAATCCCCTTATGGACAACAAGGCTTCTCACGAAGCAAGGACTTATCATCATATCCCAACAATGAACAATCTCAAAACTAAAAAATCAAATTCCCCAAACCACACTCCCTCGCGGTGGAGAACCCTGTGGACGTACAGCCTCATGAGCGCGATCGCACTTTTAATGCTGTTTCCCTTGCTGTGGCTGCTCAGTACCTCCCTCAAATCCCCCAACGAAAACATCTTTCAATTTCCCCCGCAACTGTGGCCACAACAGCCAACCCTCGAAAACTTCATCAAAGTTTGGCAAACCAACCCCTTCGGCCGCTACCTGTTCAACAGCACCCTAATTGCCGGCCTCACAGTTAGCATCAACGTCCTCTTTTGTGCCCTCGCCGCTTACCCCTTAGCCAGACTCAAATTTCGTGGCCGCGAAGCCATTTTAATCACAATCATTTCCACAATCATGATTCCTTTCCAAATAGTCATGATTCCCCTATATATATTGACAGTACAACTCGGACTAAAAAATAGTTATTTAGGCGTAATCTTTCCCGGACTAGCCTCAGCCTTCGGCATATTTTTATTACGACAAGCATTTCTAGCAGTTCCCAAAGAACTAGAAGAAGCCGCCCGCATCGACGGCTGCAGCGAATTAGGCATTTGGTGGCACGTCATGATTCCGGCAATTAAGCCTGCTTTAGTTACTTTAGGAATTTTTGTATTTATCGGTTCTTGGAGCGACTTTCTGTGGCCACTGCTAGTTTTAGACAGACCGGAATATTACACTTTACCTTTAGGGGTAGCCAATTTAGCCGGGACATTTTCTTTAGATTGGCGTTTAGTTGCGGCGGGTTCGATTATTTCTATTGTTCCAGTTTTAGGACTCTTTTTGGTCTTGCAAAAATACATTGTGCCAACAGAAACTGCTGCTGGAGTCAAGGGATAGAATCAAGATAAACAATCGGCATTTATCCGCGTTCATCTGCGGTTAAAAATTAAAATCTTTTGAACTCACAACTCACCAAATTTATTGGTGATGTAGGAATGACCAGAAATCGGCTGGATTGTTGACCGCGCTACGGTTGTAGATACTATCATCGCTTTTGCAAATGCGATCGATGCCCCAGACTGGCAAAAATTGCGATCGCACCTAGCTGGCGAAAGAGATATCGACTCTTCGGAATTTTGAGGAATCAAACGACCTGTGTTAATTGTCAGCGACAATCCTGAAGTGCATGGCACTTTGCGGGAAAAGCGCAATGAAATCTCATTCACAAGTGAAATGCGAACTGATTTTTTATAACTAAAAATTTCCGCCTACCTGGGAGTGAAAACTGCACTAGGGTAAGCAATCCGCTTGTGATTGAACTGTTCCCAAACTCGCACAAAAATCTCCGCAATTAGAGACATATCCTCCCGCGTTAAATCCGAATCAATCAACTGATTATCCTGCCAGCGAGCCCTCAAAATCTTATTAACCATACTCAAAGCCTCTTCATGAGTAGCATCCTTGAGCGATCGCAAAGCAGCCTCGCAAGAATCCGCCAGCATCAAAATCCCGGTTTCCCGCGATTGCGGAATCGGCCCATCGTAGCGAAAATCCTCCTCCCTCACTTGGCGACTTGCGATTGTTAACTTTGAATTATCCGCATCTGACAAAACCATCTTTAAATCTTCTATTTCTTTTGCAGCAATTTGCTGCGCTTGGTGGTAGAAGTAAGCAATTAACATTGTACCTTGGTGCTCGGGAATAAACGCCTGAATTGCCTTCGGCAATCGATGCTTTCGCGCCATCACCAAGCCCTCGGTAACGTGCTTTTTAATAATCTCCGCGCTCGCCCAAGGGTCATTAATTTCATCATGTTTGTTTGCCCCGCCCATTTGATTTTCACAAAACCCGAGCGGGTCGTGCATTTTTCCAATATCGTGGTATAATGTCCCAGTTCTGACCAGCTCAACATTGCAGCCGAGTTCCCGGGCCGCAGCCTCCGCCAAACTCGCCACAAACAGCGTGTGCTGAAAAGTCCCCGGAGCCTCGGCAGCCAGCCTCTTCAACAGCGGGCGGTTGGGATTGGCAAGTTCCGCCAGCCGGATCGGCGTAATCAAGTCAAAAACGTGTTCCAAATAAGGGCTGATGCCGATCGCCACAACGCTCCAAGCCAAACCGGCCAAACTTTGCGCGCCCACAGTACCGAGCACAACGTACCAAATCGCACCGACAGCGGCGCTGGCAATCAAAGTCCCCACCAGATAAACCGTGCCCTGAGTCAACCCAAGAGCCAAGCCCAAAAGAGCCAATTCCTCGCGCGATCGCAGCCGCCCGGCCATAAAAGCGCCCAGCAATCCCCCCGCCCCGCTAGCCACCAAATGAATCAAGTCCACATTTAAGCCAACGGGTAGCAGCGCCGACAGCAGCCCCACCACAGTCACTCCCACGGCCGAACCGTAGAAGCCGCCTGCTAAAATCCCGATCGCCGGCAAACTCGTCCAAGGCAGCCCCAAACTCACTAGCACCGGCGCGCTCAAAGTCAGCAGCAGCAATAGCAAATGATCTCTGCGGCGCAAGCGGTAGTGCCTTTCCACCAGCAGTACGATCGCGATTGCCCCCGCGACTAAACAAACAAAACCCGTCAGCCCCAGCCAATTCACCCCCCGCCGACTTAAACCAAAATAGTCCAGCAACACGAAATCTTGCTGCGAGATCTCTTGTCCTTGGGCAACAATTATCTCGCCCTGATCTACTGCGATCATCACGGGTTTCACCTTTTGCGCCGCTAATTCAGCTAGCTGTTTGGTTTCCTCGCGATCTCTCACCAGATTTGGCTGCAAAATCGCTGTTAAACCCTCCACCGCCAAAGCTTGGGACTCTAACGGCACTTCATCAGCCACTTGCAGCTTCACGGCTTCTTGTAAAATCTCTTTGGGCAACCCCTGCGGGATACCTTGAGCCACTATTCTTTTTGCCGCCCGACTCATACCAATTTGGGTTTTCTGCCAAGCTGCTTCGGACAAATCAAACAGCGAAGTATCGTAAATCTGGGGCAGCCCCAAAACCGACGGTTTTCCCAGCGCCTCCACAGCATTGAGATAGCGCTGGCGAGCAGAGGAAATACTGTCTGTCAGGCTTTGAAATTCTGCTGCCCGGACCGATCGGCTGTAAGCTTGCAGTTGAGCTATAGCATCTTGCTGAGACTTGTTATCTGTTGCCCCAGCAATTGCCGGGGAATCCAAACTCAATCGCTCGGAAGTTGCCCTTTTGTCACCCGCTTGCGCCAAAATAGAGCGCCACTCCCACTCGGGACAGCCCCGCAAGTAAACCTGAACCGCAAGTGAGAGCGCCGAGGTACTCGCAAACGGAAACGGGCCTACGGCCTCCCGTAGCTCGCTTCCCTGCTGCAAAAATTGTTGCAATTCTTGATAAATTTGTCGATCGACCGCCGAATCCAGCATTAATATCGCTACAGCCCCGGTCCGCGCTGCTTTCCGCTGTTCTTCAGTAGTTTTGTAATCGGGGACGCTAGCAGTAGCAGGAGCCTTAATCGTCTGAGGAGCTTTCGTGCCCACATCCAGTTTCGGCTGGTTGTAGAAGCGGTGGCCCAGAGTGCTGCTTAGGGAAACTACCGCTACCAGCGCCAACATAGGGGAACGAGCTTGATTTTTGAGGCTTGATTTGGAGGTTTTACTTGTAAATTTAGTAGTAAAAGTCTCGGGAAGAAGCCATTTCTGGCGCGACAAACGGCTCAGGAGAGGCCCGCTAGCGCGCTCGGTATCTGCTTTGCTGTCGCCATTTTGCACTTTAGCAATGTGTTGGCGCAGTGAGCGCGCAGCCCCTAGCTGCTCAATCTGCCGCATCAATGAGGAGAGCGTATTCATTTGTGTCGAAGATATATCACTGTTATCCAGCAGCTTTGTCAGAATTTCTGACTATGCATCTTGATTGATTTTATCCGAACTACCCTGGCTGAATATTCAACCCCCCAGACTACTTTGCCTGACTATCGCCATCAGTTGACTTTCCTAACGGTGGCCAACAACGCAAGCAGCTTATTTGCTTCCCTTGTCCATATTGAATGGAACTCGCGCGCGAGGGCTAAAAACCTTGTTTCTCCGTAGATTGTTCGTTTTCCAACCCCATATTCTCGTTTAAACCTGGCTTGTTGGGGCAAGCGCGTCCCATTTAATTTTTCACATTTAATTTTTCACTTTTTAATCTTTAATTGTGGCTCTCCTTCAACTTTCGCTTTTGACTTGTTAATGGCTAATTGCTAATTTCTGGTTTCCCCTTACCGTTAAAAGCTCCAAACTTTATATTTTACGAGGTCTAATGACATAAGGTGCAGCCACCGAGCGGGCTAGCGCTGCGGAATCGAGTCCGGCATCGGGCTTGTAAACTCCGGTCCAAACAGCAAACAGGTTATTTGCTAACTCTACAATTTTTGCATCGCTTCCAGTTCCCCAGAGCGAGGGTTCTCGGCCCTCGGCTAGCTGCAGCGAATTAACTTCAGCCGAAGATACCTGTCGCCATTCTACAGGAATCGCACCAACGCCGTTATAGGCTCCAGACAAAGCTCCTGTCAAAGCGCAGGTTATTTGTCCAGCTATGCCACAGCGGGCAGCGCGCACCACTGACAAGCGAAAGTCTTCTGGGGTGTTCAAAAAGCAGTAGAAAGCTAAGGCAATGGGAATGAAATTTCCAGGGTTGACAATTGACTCGGTTTGTAATTTTTTTTCACCTTCGCCCTGTCTTTCTCGCAAAGCTGTGGCGCTTTTGCACAGATGAGTGGCGGCTGTTTCTAAATCGGCTCCTTTTTCTAGTAGTATTTGCACTTGCAGCAGCAGCTCTGTTAAGGCATTATCTGTTTTCAAATAGGCAAGTGTTTGCTCGATCGCTGTCGCGGGGTCAAGTCTTTCTTTGAGAGATCGGGCGATCGTATATGCTACTGCTAAAATTGCTGTTTCCCATTCTGGCTGGTTTTCGTTGTGCCAAACCTCTATCGCCAGCATGATTTTTTCTCGCAGCTTGGCTTTATTTTCGTGAAAAAACATCGCGGATGGCAGCGCAGCAACAGCAGCTTCACCAGGGTTAAGCAGGGTTTGAAACTCACTGTTGCGGGGATGGTAGATTTCCGACTTGGCAAATGCTTCCCAAGTATCGCGCCAATCTTTTAAATCTAAACCCCTACACTGAATTAAACTTTGAACACACGCTACCGCAAGTCTCCCGGATGCGGATGAGTCTCTGCGAGTTGGGATTTTACTGTTGACAGAATTCAACGCCAATGTTGCGCCACTTACGGTCAATTGTTGGTGTTTCGTCAGTTGTAAAATCGGCTGCAAGTCTTCTGTTTGGGGGGGAATACCCACGAGTTGCCTCTGGTATTGCAGGCCTATAGAGTCTCCTAAAACTGCCCCTAGGATGGTTCCTTGAAACTTGCTCAACAGGGAATGCCGCATTTGAATTTAACTCAAGTTGTTAGTAATTGGTAATTGGTAATTGGTAATTTAGAATTCTTCGTGTTTTCCTTCTTTGCGTAACTTTTGTGATTAATTTGAATTAAACCCAAACATATAAGGGCTGGTTTTCCATCTAAAACCTGCCCTTATCCGATCGCTACAATCGGTAAATTTCTAATTTTTAATCAGGTAACTAACTAGAGCTTGCAGCCCCAGCCGATAACTTTCTGAGCCAAAACCGCTGATTTGCCCGATCGTCACCGCTGCGATAAACGAGTGATGCCGAAAAGCTTCCCGCCGATAAATATTGCTCAGATGAACTTCTACCGCAGGGATATTCACCGCGGCGATCGCGTCTCTAATTGCCACACTCGTATGAGTATAAGCTCCAGCATTAATCAATAAGCCTTGGTGCTGCCCTAACATCGAGTGAATTGCATCCACCAATACCCCTTCATGATTCGACTGCTGAATTGAGACTTGCACCTGGAGGGCTTGCGCTTCTCGTTCTAGCAACTTGTTGATATCATTTAAAGTCGCAGAACCATAAACTCCAGGTTCTCGCTGACCCAATAGATTCAGATTAGGGCCGTGAAGTACCAGGATATTTAACAATTTTAAAATTTCCAGCGCAACAAAAATTATGAGAGTTTTGACATGGGATTTAGAACCAGCCTGCCACCTCAAACGTCAAACCTTAAACCTCAAACTTCTAATTCACTCCCGACTACCTGCGATTCCTTGGTTGGTTGACAGGAATACGAATCGGTTCAAGTTCCGGTTCAGGATCGGGACTCAGCAGTCCTTCTATCAGCTTGCGAACCCATTCTTTAATTTCTTCCAGCACCTTTTCAATGTCTTCCATTGAACGGATAGCTCCTTTTTTTATAGTCTAGATTGCTAAACCGATGGCTAAATATCTGAAAATAAGCAAGCACGACTTTGAAACCAAAGGTCAAACTTGCTTTCTCGCTTGCTGGTTATTTTGAGCAATGGAGAGATTCAGTATATTGGCCAATCAGTCCTATCTTATTATCATAACGAATCTTTACAGATAATCAAGAGGCAAAAGGAAAATTGCCGAATTATATCAGAGTATAGAGTGTTAAATAAAGCTTAAGCTTAGGGTTGACTGTTGACAATTGACCAATCGTAGGATTTTTTCTACGCTTTTGGCAGCAATAATTTACGCCGGAGCCGATCGAGCGCCGTACAGCTACTCAGATTCCGAATCCAATCGCGGCCTCTGGCATCGCCAAAGCGGTATTCAAAACTTTCTGCGTCGCCGTGGGGCCCCGCTAAACCGACATAAACCAGTCCGACAGGTTTAGCGTCTGTGCCGCCTCCGGGCCCGGCGATGCCTGTAATGCTCAATCCCCAATTTGTATTGAGGCTGGCGCGAACTCCCGCAGCCATTTGTTTTGCCACTTGGTGGCTGACTGCCCCAAACTCGGCTAAATCTTGCGGATTAACAGCTAATAATCCTTCCTTAACCCGATTGTCGTAAGAAATAATCCCGCCTAAAAAGTAGGAAGAACTGCCGGGAACACCAGTCAGCATCGCCCCCAATCCACCTCCCGTGCAGGATTCAGCCACGCTAAGAGTTTGCCCCGCATCGAGCAACAATTGACCCACAGTCGAAGCGAGGGTATCGCTATCAGCACCGTAACAGTCTAAGCCAGCAATTTGTCGCAATTGTTGTTCGATCGGCTCAATCAAGTTTTTCGCAGCCACAGACGACTCCGCGCGGGCCGAAATCCGCAGTTTGACTTCGCCGTGATTGGCGTAGGGAGCCACAGTAGGATTAGTTAAATTCAGAAAACTATCTACTTTTTCGGCCAATGCCGACTCAGCAATCCCCCAAAATTTTAATGTGCGGCTGTAAATAGTTGCGCTGCACCAGCCGCCATTTTTCAGGTAAGGAACGGCGGTTTCTTGCCACATCAAGTGCATTTCCGCCGGTACGCCGGGAAATGTCATCACTGTCACGTTAGAAACCGGTTGCCAAATAATGCCCGGTGCAGAACCGCTGCGGTTCGGCAGAATATCCGCACTTTCTGGAATTAAAGCTTGTTTGCGGTTGCTGGGACTCATGGTGCGTCCCCGCTGGGCAAATTTGTATTCGATATCTGCGATAATTTCCGGTTTTTCTATTAAGGGAACCCCAAAAAAATCGGCTATCGTTTCGACGGTCAGGTCGTCTGGTGTGGGGCCCAGGCCTCCGGTGAAGAGCAAAAGCTGCGATCGACTGACGGCGATTTCTAACACTTGTTTGATACGTTCTGGATTGTCCCCCACCACTGTTTGATAGTAGTGAGGGATTCCCAGACTCGCTAATTCTTTGGCTAAGAACTGGGCATTGCTATTAAGAATATCGCCTAACAGCAATTCAGTGCCAACACAAATAATTTCAGCAACCATTCAATTTTAGATTTTAGATTTTGGATTTTAGATTGGGGAATTGGGCATTGGGAATTGGGCATTGGGCATTGGGAATTGGGCATTGGGCATTGGGAATTGGGCATTGGGCATTGGGAATTGGGCATTGGGCATTAGAAATTATTTTTCTTCCTTCTTCCTTCTTCCTTCACCTAGCGTGTCTCCAAACTTTCCAGCTAGCATATCCCAGCAAACTTGTTGCACCCATAGCGTAAATTACGCCGCTGGGAAGCGAAAAAGCTAGGGCTAAACTTCCCACCCACAGTGTCAGTGAGTAAATAAATAAAACCGCAAATCGATGGGATAGTCCGGCTTGTAGAAGTCGGTGGTGGAGGTGGCGCTTGTCAGCAATAAACGGTGACTTGCCGTTGCGAAGTCGATCGAGAATCACCGCCGACATATCTAAAATCGGTACAGCTAAAATTAAATATGGCAGCAACACAGAAGTAACAGCCGTAGTTTTAACTAACCCAATTACTCCCACTCCAGCAAGAGTAAACCCGATAAAATAAGCCCCGCCATCTCCCATAAAGATTTGAGCCGGATTGAAGTTGTAGCGCAGAAATCCCAAGGCCCCGCCAGCTAAAGCCGCTGCAATCAGGGCCGCCGCCGGTTGGTGCATCGCCAGACTGACAATCAGCATTACAACTGCTGCAATCCCTGAAACTCCGGCCGCTAAACCGTCCAAACCGTCAATCCAGTTGATGGCATTCGCCATGCCGACGAGCCAAATCACGGTAATTGGCAAGCTCAGCCAGCCAATATTAGTCAGTCCCAAGGAGGGAACTGTCAGAAACTCAATCTGTACGCCTGCCATCCAAACGATGCTGGATACGCCAATTTGCATGAGCAAGCGTTTTAAGGCCGAGAGCGAAAATAGGTCGTCTGCTAAACCGATGAGGAAGAATCCGATGCCGCCGAGGGTGACTCCCCAAATTTCGTATTCGTCTTTGGGATTGAGAACTTGTCCGTTAGCATCAATGAAGCCTCCTGAGAGCCAGACAAATAAGAGGGCAGTGATAGTGCCGAGAAAGATGGAAACTCCTCCCAAGCGCACCATAGGGCGCTTGTGGACTTTTCGCTCGCCTGGCCGATCGACTCGCCCGCTTTTGAGACCAATTTTTTTGACTATTGGCGTACTCCAGAGGACGATGATCGCAGAAACCAGAAAAGCGAGTATGTGGTACAGATACTGGTACGGCATCTGAAATCAATTTTAAATAGTGCGGGGCAATTAGTCTGTCAGGCAGAGTCTACTACATTTCAGATGGCTTATAACAAGGAAACATCTTGAAGAGCGACTGGGGGTTTGGGAGTCGGAGATTGGCCGCAATGGCAGTTGCCCTGGGGCGAATTGTCAGGTTTTTCATTCATAACTCTCGAATTAACGATTTGAAATATAGACTTTTTCGCGAGCAAAAAAGTTGATATTTGTCGAGCGGGCCCAGTTGAGCGGTATCTTTCGCAACCGACAAATACCGTTAGTCAAACCAGCCCCGCCCGATAAATATCTTTACTAAAAACCGTATTGGCGAGCGATATTTTTGGTGAAAACCGCTTGTCAATATCGCTACCGGCAACTCTCAATCTTTTCCTGCTCTTTTACCCTTTTACCCGTACACTTCCAACTACCAATTTCCCATTGCCGATCAGGAAAATTAAGCTAATGCCGGCACTTTCAAGTACAAGTGGGGATATAAGGGGAAGCGATCGCACAGTGCTGCTACTCGACGCAGGCAGTCTGCTGCGACGCTTTCATCATCTGGATTTAGCAGGCGATCGGCAATAATATTGCCAATCTCGGTAAATTCTGCTGTTCCCATTCCCCTGGTGGTCATCGCCGGCGAACCGAGTCTCAAACCGCTGGTGACAAATGGCGATGCCGGATCGAAAGGCACGGTATTTTTATTAGCAGTAATATTCACACCGCTGACTAATTGGTCCGCTCGCTTGCCTGTCATATTTGCCGATCGCAAATCAACTAGCATTAAGTGATTGTCCGTGCCGCCGGAAACGAGTTTTAAACCCCGCTGCTGCAACTGTGCCGCTAAAGCCCGTGCATTTTCAATTACTTGACCGGAATAAGTTTTAAATTCAGGCTTTAATGCTTCGCCGAAAGCTACTGCTTTGCCCGCAATGACGTGTTCTAAGGGCCCACCTTGAGTACCGGGGAAAACTGCTTTGTCAAACTTTTTACCTAATTCCGGGTCATTGGTCATAATCAAGCCACCACGGGGGCCCCGCAGGGTTTTGTGAGTGGTGGTGGTGACTGCGTGACAGTGGGGGAGGGGGTTGGGGTGATGCCCTGTGGCGACTAACCCGGCGATGTGCGCGATGTCGGCGAGCAGGTAGGCTCCGATTTCGTCGGCGATCGCTCTAAACTTCTCAAAGTCGATAATTCGCGAATATGCTGAATAGCCACAAATTAGCAATTTCGGTCGGTTTTCTTTAGCAAGTGCCAAAATTTCGTCGTAGTCGAGCTGTTCTGTTTCTTGGCTGACGCCGTAGTGAAAAGCTTTGAACCATTTGCCGGATACGTTGACTGGTGAACCGTGGGTCAAGTGGCCGCCGTGGGACAAATCCATGCCCATAATTCCGTCTCCGGGTTCCAGCAAGCTCAAAAATACTGCAAAGTTGGCTTGAGCGCCGGAGTGGGGCTGGACGTTGGCGTGAGCAGCTCCAAATAGCTGTTTGGCGCGGTCGATCGCGATTTGCTCGATGCCGTCAATAAATTCGCAGCCGCCGTAGTACCGTTTCGCTGGCAGTCCTTCGGCGTATTTATTGGTCAGCACTGATCCTTGAGCTGCCATTACCGCTGCGGAGGTAAAGTTTTCGCTGGCGATGAGTTCTAGGTGGTCTCGCTGCCGCTGGAGCTCTTGCCCGATTAAATCGGCAATTAGCGGATCGGTTTTGGAAAGGAATTCTAAGTTAGTGTCCGTCACAATAATCAACCTCTTGACAGTTTTGGGATTGGGAATTGGGGATCTTATACCGTACTACGGATTTCGCACCATTGACATAAATATTACGTTGTGTTCAGGTTAAGCGGTTTGTCCCCAACTCCTGACATACAATGAAATTACTGGTGTGAAACCTGCCGGAGGTATCAAATGTTAGTCATTTTAATGGAAAATCAGATGCTTGCCCCTCAGTGTGTTTGCCAAAGTTGTTTGCTGGCAGATCGCACTGGGCAACCGCGCTGGAGTGGTGGAGAGCTTCGCTGTGGACATCCAGTTGCTAAACCTACGGAAAATTTGCCCGATCGGTACGAGTGTCAAATGGGCTTCGTCATTGCCAATATTAAATAAGAAAGCCTGCCCTTGGTAGTTGAGGCTGCTCCCCGCTGAGTAAAAAGCCAATTCCGGGCGAGTCGGAACACAAACCCTGCTGCTGCGTTATCCTGAGTTTAATGGAATTAATAGTTAATCGATCGACTCAGGAGAGTTCATTATGACTTGGCGCGGATCTACAACTGTTCCAGACCGGATTTTTGCTTCTTTGCCTTATTTGCTTCCGTTGGTTGACGGGCTTGCCTTTGGCAGGTTTCTGTTTACACAGTTTCCTGTCTTGCAACTGTTGTTGATACCGCTAGCTCCATTGATGCAAATTTATAGTTTGCCCTTTGCTAGCTTGATTATCTTCTTTGCTCTGTATTTAGGAGTAGTTAGAAACGAAAACATCAGTCACTTCATTCGTTTTAATGCGATGCAGGCGA
The DNA here is from genome assembly GCF_036701335.1 of Microcoleus sp. Pol12B5. Taxonomy (NCBI): domain Bacteria; kingdom Bacillati; phylum Cyanobacteriota; class Cyanophyceae; order Oscillatoriales; family Microcoleaceae; genus Microcoleus; species Microcoleus sp. Pol12B5. The sequence goes on from NZ_JAUBQQ010000046.1 coordinate 24,988, forward strand.
TTCTTTTAGACATTGTTTTGATGCTCTGTGGTCTGGTTTTGCCGATCTTTTCTAACGGCGTTCAAGTCGCATTTATTGCGGAAACTCTGTATAACATGGTGTTTTTGGGCGCTTTTGCTGCATTTGTCTATGCAGTCGTGCAGTCGCTTTTGGGACGCTATGCAGAGATTCCTCCGCTTTCGGATGCTGTTTATATGCAGGTTCGTTAGTTAGTTGACCGTTGTTGGTGATAATTACCAATTACCCATTACTAATAACTACTGTATTTTCAAGACTGCCGATGCCTTCAATTTCGATGCGGACTCGATCGCCTATTTGTAGCGGCCCTACTCCTTGCGGCGTTCCCGTCAGTATCACATCACCGGGAATTAGGGTCATAATTTGACTAATGTAGGAGACGAGAAAGTCTGGGGAAAATACCATGCGATCGATCGGGGATGACTGTACCGGTCGCTCGCTCTCATTGATAAAAGTCTGCAATTGTGCAGCAGGACTCAGTTCGCGGACAATCCAAGGCCCCAAGGGACAAAAAGTATCGAACCCTTTGGCCCTCGCCCACTGGTTGTCCCGCTTTTGCAAATCTCTGGCTGTTACGTCGTTGGCGATCGTATATCCCCAAATTTTGCTGTGTGCTTGTTCGGGAGTGCAGTTGGTACAATGTTCGCCAATTACCAGGGCTAATTCTCCCTCGTAGTCTACCCTTTCCGACTGCTGCGGATAACGAATCTCTGCACCTGCTGGGATGACGGCACTCGGAGGCTTGAAAAACAGCAGTGGTTCTTCCGGTACTGGGGTTCCCATCTCGGCGGCGTGATCGACATAATTTTTGCCTACGGCTACAATTTTTGAGGGAGAGCACGGGGCGAGAATTTGGTAAGTATCTGGTGAAAGTTCCAAATCGGTTGGTTGTCCTTTTAACCAGGGAGGTGCATCAAATACTTGAACGCTGTGGCTGAGTTGCAGTAAACCGTAATGGATGTGTCCTTGTGTTGTTTTTACTCGAACGTAGCGCTGGGCCATACTATTTTAGATTTTAGAGATTTTAGATTTTAGATTCTAGATTCTAGATTAAGAGGATATAGGCATAATTGCGGAAAATTAATTTGTTTATGCCCGTTTAAGATTTTCGCTGTGCACTTTTGCAACCGCTTTCTGTACAAATGCCGTGCAGCGGTAGATCCCAAGAGTCAAATGGTAGTTGGGCGACCAAGGCAAATTCAAAGATAATGCCGATCGCAATTTTTGATTCCCACTCAGCTAAACTGAGCATTCGATCGTAATAGCCGCCGCCGTAGCCCAAGCGATAGCCGCGAACATCGCAGCCTACTGAGGGTACGAGCATTAAATCTACTTCTGAGTGGTCGATTTTAGGAGCATCGGGCAGGGGTTCGAGTATGCCATAAGCTCCAGTATGTAAAGCATCTCCTGGCTGCCAGATGTGCCAGGATAGCTCTTTGCCGACACAGCGGGGAAATCCCCATTTGCGGGGAGTTACAAATAGGGGACTTAAATCTGGTTCTTGGCGACAACAGAAGTAGGCGAGGATTGTTTTTGCTTGGGTGAATAAGGGCGACTTTTGCAGATGATTGCAGATGCGATCGCTCTTTTGTCTCCATTCTTGTGCTGATAGGGATTTGCGGGTGTTGAGGAGCGATTTTCTTAATTCGGTTTTAGTTAATGAAGGTTCAGCAGTATTCATATTTGCGATCGAATCTCTCGTTTGACTTCCAGTCCGACAGGGGTTTTCAACCCCTGTCTCACAGCGAAAGTCCTCTAAAAGAGGACTACAATTAATTGCATTTCCATCACACTCTGCAGTCGGTTTTAACTGATATCTTGCACCATTCTCAATTAGCCGTAGGGGCGGGTTCGCCAACAGCCTTAAAGCTTGCAAATAGGTTCTATAAACCCGCCCGACCCACGAAAAATCCTCTTATTGATATTGCTGCAAGATATCAGTTTTAACCGACTTTAGCTTTGAGGCAGGGGTTTCAACCCCTGCCGGACTGTCGGGCTGTCGGGCTGTCGGACTGTCGGGCTGTCGGGCTGTCGGACTGCCGGACTGCCGGACTGTCGGACTGTCGGAAAGTATCAACAAACTGGATTTGAGAGCACATATTGTCTCACCACAGGACAAACGCTGAATAGCGTTTCATTCTCCTGTTCTTCTATTTCAACTAACGATCGCCTCCCCAAAGATTGCAGCCCGTCGAATAAGTCGGAGGGCGGTAAATTGGCATCTTGTCGCAATTGCTCTATTGAAACTGAACTTGCTTCGCGGCTGAGGCGGCAGATTAGTTTTTTTTCTAATTCTGACAAACGATTTATCTGCGGGTGCAATGTTGCTGCCAATTCTTCACCTAAGAATAGCATATCATATTTCAAAAATTCTGCAACCCTACCTCGGAATATTTCTTGAATGGTGGTGGCGACTATTTTTAACCACAATGGATTGCCTCGGTAGGTGTTAATTAGGTTTTCCCATGTTTCGGGATTGAGTAAACTTTTTTGTCGGAAAATTTCGGCTGCTGCTGCACCTATGCCTTTGACTTGTAAGCTGCGAACTGGTGATTTTTCTCCTTTTAACGCGGTAATTTCTCTGGGTGGTTCCCAACTATTGAGGATTAAACAACTGTTGTGGGTTGTTTCTCCGATTTGTCTGAAAAGGATGCTGTAATTTTCGCATTCTGGGCGGTAATTTCCTGCTAATTGTCCGCTGCTGAGAATGGTTTGCACGTCGTCGAGAATAATGAGACAGCGATTTTTTCGCAGATATTCCATTAACAGGGAAAGTCGATCGGGTATGCTGCTAGGGAGTTCGATTTCGGGTTTATTTAAGAGAAATTCTAGGAGATTTTTTAGGGTAGTTTCTAACGGTGGGGAGTGGCGGAGACTTCGCCAGATGACGCATTCAAAGTTATGCTGAATTTTTTGGATGAGGTGGAGAGAAAGTGCGGTTTTGCCGATGCCGCTGAGTCCTGATATGGCTGCGAGGGTGCACTTGTCTTGGACGATCCATTTTTCCAGGGTGGCGAGTTCGGATGTGCGTGAAGCGAAGCTATCGCCATCAGGCGAATCGAACAATGATGAAATATGAGGTGCGTCTGCTAAGTCTAGTCGGGTTTGGGGTTTGGAGGTGTCTGAGGTGGGGGTTGAGGGCGATCGGGTTTTTGGAATTTCTGAAGCGTGCAAACTATTATCACAGACATTTACATTACCAATCTGTAAAGAATTTTTTCCATAATTTGAAAAGTAGGCAAATTGCGACCTCTCCAATGCCGACCTAAAATTTAATTTATTGACATTTTCACCTAATACATCTGAGAGTAGTTGCCATAATTCCGATGCGACATTTCTGACATGACCTTCTGTGCAGTGAGATTCTTCTGCAATTTTAGAGTATCTTTGACCTTTCCATACACCCAGCAGGATAGCTTTTTGCAGATCCTCCAAATGTTCTCCCGTCTTGGCGAAAACCATGTCATCGGCAAATCCCAAGACTTCTTGAACGTTCATTAGTCAGGTAGGCGTGAAAGTTTTGCCTATTTTATCATATTTTTTATGACATTTTCTGACAAAGATGACACAATCTGACGTTTTCTGAGAGAGCGATCGTCTAAATTGCTGATAAAATTTGACATTTTATGACTCCGATAAATTCATAATTAGAAGATAATTATAAAAAACAAATAACTTCCTGTGGATTAAACTAGCGGGTAGCAGAATGCTATGAACATTAATTTTAGACGCTATCGGGAACAGAAAGGTATCAGTCAAGAATCAGTTGCCAGCGGGCTCGGTATTTCTGTAGATCAGGTTAAAAATTATGAGCAGTTCCCTGCACAAGTTCCGATGGGAATGGCAGTAAAATGGCTGCAAATATTAGGTGTTGACATTGCAACTGCCATGTCAGAGGAAATACCTCCACTCCCAGGAATTGAACCAGGCAGTCCCTACGCTGAACTTTATCGCCGGCTAAATTTACTTAATCAGTATATCGATGAAAATTCTTTTTTACCTTGGCTAGAATTGCCAACGGAACTACGTATACCTAACGATCTGCAAGAACAAATTAACCAGTATTATCAAAAACCAAATGTTGTCTTGACAGGAGCATTTGACTCTGGCAAATCCTATCTTGCTAATACTCTTTTAGGTCAAAAAGTATTGCCAACAGGCTATCAGCCTGCAACAAGAGTCATTACCATTGTTTGTCATGTGGAAAGTCGCCCCGAATGGTTTGATGGAAACGTGGGAATTATTGATGAAAAATTTTGGCAAGATGAAAACGGCCAGCTAAATTTTGACTTCCTATATTTAGAGGATAGGGAGCGTTGTCAGAAGCATTTTTTGCAATTCGGCTCCTTTGACCTGCTAGAAAAATATGGCGTACACCAATATGATGACTCAGACGACAGCAATGACGGCGGACATACAGCTATAGTTTATGTAGATGCTCCTTTATTAAGAGCGTGTAACCTGATTGACGTTCCCGGTTACTCTGATAAACAAGATGAAGTATCAAAGGATGTTGAGAAAGCTAATAGTGCCACCAAGATTGCTAATGTCTTGCTTTATGCTTCTCCTGCCAAGGGTCACATCAATGGTCAAGATATGGTGCGACTTCGGAATTTGCTGCGTTTGTTGCCGGCCCCAGAGAATGAATGCAACGACTTTCCGACGCTAGGCAATTTCTTTATTGTGGCGACACACGCAGATCCGAGTATCCCTGACGATGAGCTTCCCAAAATTCTCAATAAAGCTTCAGCGAGACTGTATAAAGAACTTGATGAAACTGCTATAGAGTTTCGTCGGAAGCTAACAAAGCGGGATATTACCAAGGAAGATGTGCAAAAGCGTTTCTTCACTTTCTGGTCAGAAAAGCCGGAGCGCTGTCAGCGTCTCTTTGATGATTTAACTCAACTCCTCTGCGAGACTCTTCCTAAACCAGTCACCTCTCGTATCGACCGCGAAATTAATGCGGTCAAAAAGGACAAAAACCAAGAATACGCTAACTCGATTGAGCAATATCAAACAACTGTTGCAAAAATAGAGGAGTATCGAAAAGATCTTGAGAAAGCGGAGAAAAATGAACCTGAACGTCAGCGAGAAATGCGGCAAAAACGCAGTCAAGTGAGCAAACAAATTAAGGAATTAGAAAAAGATACCCGCCAATCCTTTCAGACCTATGCGGCAAAAAAGATCGATGTAGAGTTTATAGAACAAATGATTCGCCAGAGATACGACAAACAGAAAGAGGCTCAAGAATACGCTCCCGGTTATTTAGTCGATCTGCTGCAAAGTCATTTAGAAAATCGGATTAGTGTCAATTCTGAAAAACTCAAGGCTGAGATTGACGCTTTTCTAGAAAAATACCCAGTGCCTAAACTTCCCAACAAAGATGGAATAGTAGTATCTATTCCCTTCGATACAAAAGGAGCTTTTCTTGGTGGGATAGCAGGTTTAGGTACTTATGGTGCCTTAGCCGCTTGGGCAGCAGGCCTTGGCAATCTTGGCAGCTATATCTTAGTAGCGAAATTAGTCAGTCTTTTGTCAGCACTTGGTATTAGTATCGGTGGTGGCACGGCAACAGTAATTTCTTTCGTAGCTGCGATTGGTGGCCCAATAGTTCTAGGGATCGGTTTAGCTGCTGGACTGGCTTCTTTGGTGTGGAATTTTTTTGGGGAAGCTTGGCAGAAGCGGTTAGCAAAAGAAATTCACCAACAATTCAAAAAACAGGGTGTTGTTGATAAATTCTTAGGAGGAATCGACCAGTATTGGCAAGAGACAGCCACAGCCTTTGATAAAGGTGCCGACGCAGTTGAAGCAAAATGCAAACAGTATCTCAAGCATCTGCACGAAATTACTTCAACTGATACCCAGTCAAAAGAACGAATTGAACAGATTATCATAAATCTGGAGAAACTCAGGGTTTTTTTCGCCAACATTCCTTGGGATACCCAGGGAGAATGTTTGTAAAAAAAACCAGCGGTTCTCGTGGCAAACCACCCAAACCCAATAACACGACGTATTGAGTTTTAACTAGGCGATCGCCCTTTCTTTTCCCTCATCCCCAAGTGCGATCGCCCTTCCTTAACTGAGGTACGATCGCACTTTCCATTTATCCCCTCGATCGCACTTCGTGAATTTCTGCTTCTGAATCTTCCTTCGTAAAAATTACATCCTCATAAATAGCATCAATACCTGTGCGAAAATCTACGCTAGCCAAGTGAATTTCGCTTCCTTGATTATAGGAATACAAAACCCACAACCCTTCAGCATTACGGCGAAAACACTCTACCCGCTCACGTTTTTGGCTAATTAATACATACTCTTGAAGCGTTTCTAATTCTTGATAGTCAGCAAACTTATCGCCCCGATCGAATCCTTCAGTACCATTTGACAAAACCTCGACAATTAAACAAGGATATCTTTTAAAAGATTGAAATGCCTTGTCCCGTTCATCGCACGTTACCATCACGTCAGGATAGTAGTAAATATTCTTCGATTCAATCCTAGCTTTCATGTCAGACATATAAACACGACAGCCACTACCCCGAACATGATTTCTCAAAAGTGTACATAAGTTGCCCGCCACCGTCACATGAGCATCATTTGCATCAGCCCTTCCATAGACTTCGCCCTGAATATACTCGTGTTTGAGCGGACTGAGTTCTTCTAACTTCAGATACTCTTCCGGCGAGATATAATTGTGGGTGCGATCGGCAATCATGGGCTTTCTGTGAATTTCAGTTTTCGATGATTTCAGTAGAGGTATTTATATTATAGCAGTTTTCACTCGGATGAAATACAGGACACAGCAGTAGGGACACGGCACTGCTGTCGAGTATTGTCATTGAATTATCACCCAAATTTGTATAATTTCTTAGTGCCAGAAGACGGACTCGTTTGTGTAGGATAGGTGGCAACCGGCGACTATTGTAAATGAGGTTTCTAACCCATTTAGTATTATTCCTAAAAAAACCCGGTTTCTTGAATAAACCGGGTTTTTCACACTCAAACTGCGTGTTGTCGATACCACTCAATCGTATTTTTCAACCCTTCCTTAAACTTCACCTCCGCAACAAAACCAAACTTTTCCTTAGCCCTTTGCGTATCCAAACAGCGGCGTGGCTGACCGTTCGGTTTGTCTGTTTCCCAGACAATTTCTCCCTCAAATCCCATCAATTCGCAAATCGTTTCCACTAAATCGCGAATTTTAACTTCGCTATTCGTTCCCAAATTAACCGGGTCAGATTCACTGTAAGATTGAGCCGCCATCACAATTCCCCGCGCGGCATCTGTGGAATACAAAAACTCGCGGCTAGGGCTGCCGTCTCCCCAAACTGGGAGTGTTTTGTCTCCCCTTTCTTGCGCTTCGTGGACTTTGCGAATTAATGCGGGGATGACGTGGGAACTTTTCGGGTCAAAGTTATCTTCCGGGCCGTAAAGATTTACTGGTAGCAAGTAGATACCGTTGAATCCGTACTGCTGGCGGTAGGATTGTAGTTGGACTAATAAGGCTTTTTTCGCTACTCCGTAAGGCGCGTTAGTTACCTCTGGATAGCCGTTCCAGAGGTCGTCTTCTTTGAAAGGAACTGGGGTGAAGTTGGGATAAGCGCAAATCGTGCCGACGCAGACAAATTTTTCGACTCCTGCTTCGTAGGCGGCGTGGATTAGTTGCACGCCCATCATCAAATTGTCATAAAATAATTCAGCGGGTTTGAGTTGGTTTAAGCCGATGCCGCCGACGTGGGCGGCGAGGTGAACGATCATATCTTGTTGGTCGGCGGCGCGCTTGCAGTTTTCCATGACGCGGAGGTCGCAGTCGCGCGATCGAGTTACCGAAATTTTATCAGCATCGGCCCCTGCTTTCACTAGCTGGTCGATTACCTGACGGCCCAAGAAACCGGCGCCGCCCGTGACTAGAATGCGTTTGCTGCTTAAATCCAAGCTTGTCATAATTTTAGCCTCGGGATTTTGAATAAAGGTTGATCGACAATTTCAATTCTAAAATTGTTGCTTTAGCAAAAAAAGCTTTCAGCTACAGGATGAGGTTGCCCACAAATTTGTTTTAGCTGCACCCGATAGGGACAATTTGCGCCGTTCACACCCGAAAGTTAGATATAGGGGTCGCGACTCCTCAATTATCATTTTAATGTTTTTTTTAGCTCGCACAGCCGAAAATTTTGCGAGCATTTAAGCTGGTTCTTTGAATGCCGATCGCGCTACGCTAATAGCTGTAACAACCGTCTGATCAGTTGTGAAGTGTGTGCAGGGGCTATCCCCCGGTGCGCGCCTTTCGCCAAGGGGGTAGACACGGGGCCCTACCCCGACAAATTGTTCGCACTGACGGCTTGGTTTAGCGACTTAATCAAATCCGTTGCCCGAACCTCGACCTTGCTCGTCTAAAGCTTTCATGTCAGCATCTACCATTAAATGTACTAACTCTTGAAAAGTTACAGAAGGTTCCCAATTTAATTGCTGGCGCGCCTTAGTCGAATCGCCAATCAACAGTTCGACTTCTGCCGGCCGCAAGTAGCGTTCGTCAAACTCCACATATTTTTGCCAATCTAAATTGACGTAAGTAAAAGCCAAATCGAGAAATTCCTTAATGGAATGGGTCTCGTTGGTAGCAATGACATAATCGTCAGGCTTGTCTTGTTGCAACATCAGCCACATCGCCTGCACGTAGTCTTTAGCATAGCCCCAGTCCCGCTTGGAATCGAGATTGCCCAAGTAAATCTTTTTCTGCTTGCCGGCGACTATTCTGGCAACGGCGCGAGTAATTTTGCGAGTTACAAAAGTTTCGCCACGGCGGGGAGATTCGTGATTGAACAAGATGCCGTTGCAGGCAAAAAGTCCGTAAGATTCGCGATAATTTATTGTTTGCCAGTGACCGTAAACTTTGGCACAGGCGTAAGGACTTCTGGGATAAAAAGGAGTTGTTTCCTTCTGCGGAACTTCCTGCACCAAACCAAACATTTCCGAAGAACCTGCTTGATAGAACCGCACTTCTATGCCGGTGCGGTGCTGATAGTCCCGAATTGCTTCTAGCAGCCGCAATACTCCCATCCCTACTGTGTCAACCGTATATTCCGGCGAGTCAAAACTGACTCGAACGTGAGATTGAGCGCCTAAGTTATAAATTTCTACCGGCTGAACTTCTTCCAATATCCGGCGGAGAGTAGTGCCATCCGTCAAGTCGCCGTAGTGTAGAAACAGGCGCGCACCCTCGCTGTGAGGATCGACATAAATGTGGTCAATTCGATCGGTATTGAAACTAGAACTGCGCCGGATAATGCCGTGAACTTCATATCCTTTTTCTAACAGTAATTCGCTCAAGTAGGAGCCGTCTTGACCTGTAATACCTGTTATTAGCGCTCGCTTACGTTGCGTCATCTGATTTTCCTTTGACAGGCTGTGTTAATTCACAATAAATTTTTTGGCAGAGGCTGTTGCTCTCTGCCGTATTCTCAAACTGCTTTATCAAACTTACTCAAACTTCACTTTAGTTACCTAAAGCCAGTTGAAGTTTACTTCCTACGCTGTTGGGTAGTGGGCTATCCCAAGATAAGTAGGCTATCCCCCTTAAGCCAAAGGTTATAGAGTTAAGTTTAACACCTAAACCTAAAGTAGTCTATCTAGAAGAACTGATCTTTCTAGATGAATAAGAGGTAGGTTTATTTAAGTATTTGCCCCTGTAGTTAAGCTCACAATTCTTCGATCGGCATCCCGGAACTGTTTAGTTTTGACAAAGAGTTTGTCGCTGATTGTCAGTAGTCAGCATCAGTGGTCAGTAACAAATAAAACTAACTACCGATTGCTGACTGCGGACAAAAATTAGTATGCGCCGTTATTTTTGGGAAAAATCACAACTCCAATTGTTTTGAAAACAATCCACATATCCATCCAAAGGTTTTTGTCATTTGCGTAATAGAGGTCGATTTGGACTCGGCGGGGATAGGGAATATCGTTGCGACCAGACACTTGCCACAAGCCTGTAATTCCAGGTCTTATGGTGAGAATTTTGTTGATGTGACTGCCGTATCTCGGCAGTTCTTCTTCAACTAAAGGTCTCGGTCCGACGACACTCATATCTCCTTTTAAAACATTCCAAAACTGGGGAAACTCGTCTAAACTGGTCATTCGTAAAAATCTTCCAATCCAGGTAATTCGAGGGTCTTGTTTCAGCTTGAAATTGTCCTCAAACTCTTGACGCAAATGCGGAGAATTTTCCATGATTTCTAGCAATATATCGTCCGCATTTTCCACCATCGTTCTGAATTTAAGACAATAAAACCTTTTACGGTTTTTGCCTACTCGTTCCTGTACGTAAAAAATAGGACCGGGCGAGCTTAAGGCGATTAAGAAAGCCAAAAGCAGGTAAACCGGAGCAAACAGGATCAGAACCGATAAGGAAAACAGGATGTCAAATAACCGCTTGAAAAGTTCTCCGTCGAAGCTCTGTAGAGAACGGCTTATGCGTCTATCTCCTTGCAGGACAGACCCAAAACCGCGTCTTGCGATCGCTCGAATTACCTTGCCGGAGATTAGTTGGCTGTCGGCAGTCATCTTACTCCTTCACTTCACACCACACACAGTCCTGATCATAAAGCCTCAAGACGCTTTGTTCTCTCAATTATGTTTCCAATACTCAATTTTCTGCCTTCAGAAGGCTTCAAAAGGCAGAAGGAAGAAGGAAGAGGGCTTCTGGCGGCCGAAGGAAAAAGGCACAAGGCACTGATGCAGAGGTCTTCTCAAGGCACTTATACAAAGGCAGAAGGAAGATTGTCACGCTATCGGGTTCTGGCACTCTCAAGCCCCAGACTCGGTAAAATCACGGGAGTGAAATTCCTGATAGCAGCGTTCCACAAAAGCTAGATAGCGCTGCCCAAAAACTTTGGGGGCAAACTGTTCAGCGCGCAACCTGCAGATTTCTGGGCGAAATTTGCCTTGCAACTGCTCAAATTCCTTGACAGCTTCGACTAATGCTGATGCGGTTTGGGAGGAAAAAAATAAACCAGTTCCTGTCTCTGGGTGTTGGCGAATGTCGAGCACTGTCTCCAAAGCGCCCCCTGCTGCATAGGAAATTACTGGTGTTCCGCAAGCTTGAGCCTCTACCAAAGCTATGCCAAAATCTTCGCAAGCTGCATAGACAAAGGCTTTCGCCTCTGCCATATACTTTTCAACTATGGAGGCGGGTTGCCAGCCGAGCACTTGCACGTTGGGTTTGGCGATTTGCCGAATCATTTCTAATTCTGGCCCGGTGCCGATGACAATTAGAGTATGCCCGAGTTGATTGAATGCTTGGACGATCGCACTTACGTTTTTGTAACTTACCAACCGACAAACGGTGACGTAAAAGTCTTGTTTTTGCCGCATCAAGGAAAATCGCTCGATGTTTACCGGCGGATAAATCACCTGGGCCCGCCGCCGGTAGCATCGCCAAATTCGGCGCGCCGTGTGTTGAGAGTTAGCGATGAAATAATCAACGCGGTTGGCGGAAATTACGTCCCATTGCCGCAGTCGATGCAACAAATATCGCGTCAGCAGACCCTGGATGCCCCGTCCGGCTTTGCTGCTACGCAAATAGTCAAAAGTTAAGTCCCAAGCGTAGCGCATGGGCGTATGGCAGTAGCAGACGTGCATTTGCTGGGGACTGCTGAGGATGCCTTTGGCAACGGCATGGGATGAGGAGAGGATGATGTCGTATTCTCGCAGATCTAGTTGTTCGATCGCGATCGGCAGAAAGGGCAGATATTTTTGGACACCGCTGCGGGCCTTGGGAAAGTGCTGTAAAAATGTTGTGCCAATCTGTCGGCCGAAAAGATAGCTTTCGGGATTGGCCGATTCAAAGTCGATGAGGGCATAGACATCTGCCTCGTCTACGTGTTTGAGGATTTCCTGTACTACGAGTTCTGAACCGCCAGTAGCTAAGGGCGTCAACCATTCGTGAACTAGGGCGTATTTGAGTTTTTTCACTTGTATTTGTAGCCGATCAAACGATTTGTTAGCGCCAGTGCTGTCAATATTAGTCTTAGTGAGGGATCACTTACGCAATATCGGGCCATCAACCAGGTTTCTATGTAACTATTTAGCTCAAACCAAGGATTTTGGGAATAAACGGAGTTTTTGTCAAATCAGCCACAGCCAAACTGCACTCTCCGACAGTGATTTCCCCGATTGTTGACAAGAATTACTATTAGGCAGAATATTGAAGGTGATTTGCTGGTGCCTAAATCTTCGGAACGGGCGATCGGCTCAATGTGGTGTAAGGAAAAAATGTCCAAATTTTTGTGGAAGGGACTTTTAGTTAGTCCCGCTGTATTGGCAGCAAGTTTAGTCGTATCTTCGACGGCGCTAGCAGCAGAGAAACAGGTAGAAATTGCCACCATAGCTCAAGCTGATCAATTGCAATTAGCAGGTGCTGCAACCGAGGTGGCAAAGGCTGAAACAGCAAAGGCTGAGACAGGCGAAGCAGCGTCGCTAGCTAGCAACTTGACTGTTGAAACTATTGAGAAAGAAAGTGCGAACCTCTACGAGGGCTTTCCTTCGGATCGCTTGGCTAACGCTAACGAGCCGATTGCCCCAGTTGCCGAACAAGCAAAAGCACCGGAAAACGCAGTTGCAGGGGATTTAAGCGAAACCAAACCCGCAGTCGCGCCCGCAAATTTCAGTGCCGAAGAACCTGTCGCGGAGCAAATTCCCGCAGTCGAGCCCGCAAACTTAAGCGAAACCCAACCCGCCGCTACACCGACTAATTTAAGCGCCCAAGAGCAGATTTCCCAATCGCCAAATCCAAATGCCCAACCTCCAGCACAGTCAAATGTTTTAGAACAAATCAACGAATACAGCACAGAAGGCAGTAGCAGCGAAGATGCGGCCGGCCAAGTAACCTCTGTTTCGCAACTTTCCGACGTTCGGCCCACAGATTGGGCGTTCCAAGCTTTGCAGTCTCTAGTAGAGCGCTACGGGTGCATAGCTGGTTATCCTGACGGCACTTTTCGCGGTAACCGGGCGATGACTCGCTACGAGTTTGCCGCAGGTTTAAATGCGTGTTTGGATAAAGTTAGTGAGCTGATTCAAGGCGGTTCCAGAAATCTGGCGACGCGAGAAGATTTGGCTTCTGTGCAAAGGTTGCAAGAAGAATTTGCGGCGGAATTGGCAACTTTACGTGGCCGCGTCGATGCTTTGGAAGCGCGCGCCTCTGAATTAGAAGCAAATCAGTTTTCGACTACGACTAAACTCAACGGCGAAGTGATATTTGGTTTGGCGGGTATCGCCAGGGGAGAGGATGCTGAAGGTAACGATGCCGATAAAGCGACGGCTTTTGGCAGCAGGGTTCGTATCAATTTCGACACGAGTTTCTCTGGAGAAGATTTGCTGAGAACTCGACTGCAAGTTTTGAATCTGGGTTCGTTTTCTACTAATAATACGAAAACCGCTGAAGGGGAATTGCGGTTTAATGCTGGGCCTTTTGGCGAGGCTAGCAATACCGTAGGTTTAGATGCGCTGCTTTACCAATTCCCTATCGGCAAAAGCACTACTGTAATTCTAGAAGCCAACGCCGGCGCTGCTGATGATTTTACCAACACTGTCAACCCTTACTTTGACGGAGACGGCAGCTACGGTGCTCTTTCTAATTTCGGTACTCGCAACCCGATTTACTATTTGATTGGTGGTTCTGGTATCGCTCTGCGGCATCAGTTTGGGGAAAAACTAGAGCTGAGTTTGGGATATATGGCCGGCAATGCTGCGGACCCGACGCGGGGGAATGGTTTGTTTAACGGCTCTTACGGCGGTTTGGCTCAGTTGACTTTCAAACCCAACGAGAACATGGCTTTAGGTTTAACTTACGTTAATTCCTACAACGTCGTCACCGGTACCGGCAGCAATGCTTCTAATTTCCCGGTGCGTCTGGCTTCCTTCGGGCTCGACAGCGATAGCAATGTGCCAGTTTCTAGCAATTCCTACGGCGCGCAAGCTTCGTGGCAGTTGAACCGGAGATTTGCAATTGGCGGTTGGGCGGGTTACACCAACCAGCGCATTTTATCCAACTTGGCTACTCCTACGGGTTCTGTGCAGCGGGGCGATCAAAAAATCTGGAACTGGGCAGTTACTTTGGCTTTTCCTGATTTGTTGAAAGAAGGAAATGTGGCGGGGATTGTGGTAGGTATGGAGCCGCGGGTGACGAGTTCTACTAATCGGACTTTGCCGGAAGATAAGGATACTTCGCTGCACGTTGAAGGTTTTTATCAGTTTAAGTTGAGCGATAATATTGCTATCACTCCTGGTTTGATTTGGCTGACTGCTCCCGACCACAATAAGAATAATTCTGATTTGGTGATTGGGGTTGTCAGAACCACGTTTACTTTCTAAGAGCGGGCCTTGGGGATTTTAGATTTTAGATTTTAGATTTTAGATTGGCGGTTTTAATCTAAAATCTAAAATCGCCAATCTACAATCGGTGGGGGCTTGGGTTTAAGGTTTAAACAAAAACGACCAGCTTTAGCTAAAGCTGGTCTGCACAAATAGTTAAATCCGTTGTGTTCCCACAGTGTTTTTCTCACAGTGAGGAAACCCAAGTTGCACGTTTCTTTGCAAAGGGTTCTAAAAGAAATATCATCTCTCTTAAGGGGTACTTTATCAACAAAATGTAAAGTTTTGTAATAAAACTTTACATTACAGGCGAATATAAATTGTGATATCGTTTCCGGTTGCATCGGAATGATTTAACAGCAGAGGGCGCAGAGAACGCAGAGGGAGAGAATACAGAGATGAATAATTCCGATGCTACCGGATTTGATATTAGGGGGCGAGCGCACTCCCAGTCACTTTGTATAATCAACCCTAGGTTCAAAAATCCGGTTTCTGCGTAGGTTTATCGGTTCCAAACAGGTTATTTGAGGTAAAAACGAAGTTTCGATTGCCGATCGACCCTTTTACTCACTTTATATAAATTATGCCGGAGCTTGCTGCGGTCTACCCCAGACAATCCGCTCCTGCTTGTATACAACCATACCCGGTTTTGCGCCTTTGGGCTTGTATACATATTTCGGTTCTGTATAAACCACCGGGACTTGTTCGCTGTGGCGGGCGCGACTGTAGTAAGCAGTCATGTCGGCGGCAAATTGCAAATCGGTTTCTTCAGCCACAGTACCGGGTTCCAGACGCAGCAAAGCGTGACTTCCGGGAATCTCTAGGGTGTGGAACCACAAGTCGTAGTCGTTGGCGGTGCGAAAAGTGAGTTGGTCGTTTTGGCGGTTGTTGCGCCCGATTAATAATTCAAAGCCGCTGGGGCTTTGGTAGCGGTGAAATTCGATCGCAGCATTTTTGTCGGTACTGCGGTAATCTGGTACGTCTAGATATTTTTGCTGGATCAGTTCTTCGCGGATTTCGGCGAGGGTTTGCAAATCTTGGGTGTTCCGGTAGGTTTCCAATACTGAAAGTGCGACTTCAACTTGTTCTAAATAGTCGATTTCTTCCTGTACGGCGGCTAATAAAGGTTCTACTGCTATGCGGGCTCTTTTAAGTTTTTGGTGTTTTTTGTAGAGGGCTTGAGCGTTTTGAACTGCGTTTTTTTCCGGGTTTAGGGAAATGACAACTGGTTTTTCGGTTTCAAAGTCGGGGAGAGAAATTGATTTCATTCCCGGTTCCCAATGCTGCAAAGAAGCCATCAGCAAGTCGGCTTGGGATTTGTGGGTGTCGGCGTCTGCAGATTGCTGCAATCGTTCTTTAAATGTGTTGGCTTTGAGGCGCAGTTTGGCTAGGACGTTGTTGAGTTTTTGGGTAAGCTGATGCCGCAGTTGGGCGAATACTTCTTGATTGATTTGGCCTGTGTAGTAGCTGTTAAGTATTTCTTGAACCGAAGAAGGAAGTTCGGCAACGGATTCTGTAACGGATTTAACGGATGTCAGGAAGGAAGAATTAGAGGGCGCCGAGTACGGGGGCATCGCCCGTACATTTTGATTTTCTGGTGTCGGCCAATCGATGACTGTGTAGCCTTCGGGGGTAAAACTCGGGTGAAATTTGGAGTTTTCTAGGCATTGCAGCCAGTATAGCCAGCGCTGGAATAGTTGCTGCCAGTCGTCGGGATTGAGGCTGTCGGTGGATTGTTCGGGGTCTAAAGAAGCCGATCGAATCATTGCCAAAACTAAGGCTTTACTCATCCCTCGGTAATTCTTCAACAGATTGCCCTTTAATTGCCCAGGAACAAGGCTAATTCGTGATTGCCAGCGGTTTTGAGATTCGCTCAGACTAGGCACTGCATCGGTCAACGACGGGGGCATTTCGTAGGGTTGCCCGGTTTGGATGGGACGGACGGTGGACTGTTTGGCGCTGACTTGGTGGGCGCAGGTGACAACGAGGTTGTCTTGGGCGGTGAGGATGACGTTGCTGTACTTGCCCATGATTTCGGCGTACAGGTGCCAGAGGGCTGGTTCTCCGGGACGTTTGGCGAATTGCAAGTCGATGACTCTTTCCCAGGATGAAACAGGGGCGATGGAAACTAAGGCTAAACCGCTGAGTTGGTGCCGCAGTTGTTCGCTGAAGGTGAAGGTATCGGGAATGCGGGGCGGGGGGTCGCCGACGCAGATGCGGGCGGCCACAGGATGCCAGGAAAGGTCAATCCAGCCGCGCCCTTTCATGGTACGCAGCGCCAGGGACACGGTAAATCGATCGCGCTGGTAGACTTGTTCTAAGCGCGCTGGCAGCCATTGGGCTCGCAGTTCGCTGCAAGCTGCGGTTAAAGTTGTAAAGTCTACGGGTTGCACGGTGGCCTCTTTGCGATCGAACTATCTATTTCTATGCTGACAGATATCGGTCACATTTTACTAACTAATATCAAATTATTGTTTACTCTTGGGTTCGCATCCTTCGCTATGAAAGCCCTTCAATAATCCCGTTAACAAATAACAAATAACAAATAACTAATAGACATCTCCTAAAAAGTAGGTTTTGAACAGACATCCTGCCTGTTCCACAATAATTATGGGAGATATCTAATAACAACTAACTAATAACTTCCCGAATCAATTGCAAATGTTTGTCCAAAGGTGCGATCGTATTGGCGGCGATCGCACCGCTAGCAGCAACAGCCGGCAAACCAATTCCCGGAAACGTCGAATCTCCGCAGCAATACAGCCCCGCTAAAGGCGTTGTCGGCCCGGGAAACAAGCCGTTACCCGCCCGAATTCCGGGCCCGTAGGAACCGCGATGGCGGCGCAAAAACCGTTCGTGGGTGAGGGGTGTCCCAACTAAGGTGACTTCGCAGCGCGATCGAATATTGGGGATAATTCTCTCTAAGGCTTCCCACATTACCTCGGCGCGCGCTTGTTTTTGCAGCTTGTACTCTTGGCTGGTGCGATCGAGCTTTTGCCACAAATCGTAAGGCTCGTTTCCGGGGGTATATGCGTGAATGACGTGCTTTCCCGGAGGCGCGAGGTCGGGGTCGAGCAGGGAGGGAATCGAGACGAGAACGACGTTCTGAGGGGCCGAAACGCCCATTTCCCAGTCTTTGACGAAGATGTAGTGACAAGCCAAGTCCGATCGCACTCCGGCAGCATCAATTCCCAGATGCAAGTGCATGAAGCTGTCGCACTCGGGCGTGGCCTGCCTCTCTTGCCGAAACCTTTGCGGGACAGAGGTTTCAGGCAACAGTTTCAGGGTATCCCAAACGGAAGCGTTGGAGACGACGGCTTTGTGCGATCGAATAATTTTGCCCGATCGCAGCCGCACGCCCGCAGCCCGGTTGTTTTCCACCAAAACTTCTGCAACGTGGGAATTTAGCAGCAACTGCCCTCCGTGGCGGTCTAAACCACGTACCAGGGCATTTACCAAAGCTGCACTACCGCCGATCGGATAGTCCAAAACTGCATTGGGGCGATACCAGTCGGCGAACATGAAAGCGACTTCGGCTGCGATCGTTCCGTCGGCGGGAAGTCCAGACAGCAGGAAACACAACAAATTCAGCCAATTTCGGACAAACGGATCTTTGACGTTTTTGTCCATAATTTTGCTGAAAGGGCCTGCAAGTGCGATCGCGTCGCCAGCACTTTGCAGGAAAGCCGGCGCAAATTTGCCGAGGGTAAAAACAGCGCCCAAATCGAAGCGCAAAGCCAGGGATGGCAAGGCTGTGGCAGCTTTGGCGTAGGGTTCCATGATGCCCTGGAGTTGCCGCCATTCGGCGACTGCTTCCGCGCCGCGCAGTTGTGCGAGCACTTCGCCAAATTGACTCGCACCGACGGATGTGTCGAAATCGCCTTCTGGCAAACAGCAACCCCAGGTATCGTAGGTGATGCAGGGGAGTTTTTCGCCGATCGCATCCAAAACTTGCCGCAGGGGATTCGCAGACGGGCTGTAGGATAATCCTCAGTACAGGGAGGGCCCGGAGTCGAACCTAAATCCGTCGCGTTCAAAACCGTGTGCGGCGCCGCCCGCGATCGAATGGCTTTCGCAAACCACAACCTCAAAGCCATAGTGGGCAAGCATTGCAGCGCAAGTCAAGCCGCCTATCCCGCTGCCGATGACGATGATTTCTGTGTCTGTGGGGGCGATCGCAACCATGTTTTTCTCCGCTACTTCAGCTAATATTATCAATGTCTTGCAGCTTTAGGACTTAAGCATTTAACAGATGCGATCGTCCCTAGCCCTCCAAAACACAAGGCGAGTAGGGGGTGGGACAAGAAGCTGTCAAAGCCCCCCTTAATCAGGGCGAAGCAGCAGTAAAAGTCAACCCCTAATCCCCGATTTTTTGGGGAATTTAGGGGGATATCGACTCAGCTACCACCCTTAAAATACAAATCTGTATATTATTAAATGGAAAATATATCTCTTCTAGAACAAGCTGCCCAATCTAATTCTCAACCATCTCCCGACGCTGTAGTCGCCGCCCTCCTAGAAGCTGAGAAAAACGCGAAAAAAAATAAAATTCGCTATTCTTTCGAGCAATTAATCGGCAACTGGCAACTCTGCTTTATCACGGGCACAAAAAAGACTCGACAAAAAGCGGGGATTGTGTTGGGTGCGGGACGTTACATCCCTCAGTGGATTGCGAAAATTCAAATTGCTTATGCGGCAGAACCTGTTGCTGAAGGGGAAGAGAATAGCGAAATCGGCAGGGTGGAAAATTCGGTGCAAGTTGGGGCGATTGTACTAACTCTTTCCGGGCCGACTAAGTTTTTGGTTAATAAAAATATTTTAGCTTTTGATTTTACCAGAATTACGGTGAAATTGTTGGGTAAAACTGTGTATCAAGGATTTATTCGCGGTGGAGAAGCGCGGGAGGCGGAATTTTTTAGTTTGAGTGTGGGGAAGCAGGCATTTTTTGCATATTTTCTGGTAGAAGATGGAATAATTGCGGCTAGGGGAAGGGGCGGCGGATTGGCTTTGTGGGGGAGAGTTTAGCGGTTCTTAATTGCCTGCAATATAGCCGGTAATTAACCTTGTTCATTGGGGAATTGGCGGGATATTGGTTCTGCTTGGCGGTTGACTTCTGTTGTTTACTGCATCAATATTACTCAAAGTAGTAACTTCCCCAGCGCGATCGCCCACTTCCCGCAGAATAGGTAAAGCTTGGTTATAGTATTTCAATGCTTCTTGTGGTTGGGAAATGCTGTTGTACGCAGCACCAATATTAGTCAAAGTAGTAGCTTCCCCCCTGCGATCGCCCACTTGGCGCCTAATTGGTAAAGCTTGGTTATAGTATTTCAATGCTTCTTGCGGTTGTCCGATATTGTAGTACGCTGCACCAATATTATTCAAAGTAACAGCTTCCCCCCTGCGATTGCCCACTTGCCCCAGAATTGGTAAAGCTTGGTTATAGTATTTCAAAGCTTCTTGCGGTTGTCCGATACTGTCGTACACTCCACCAATATTAGTCAAAGTAGTAGCTTCCCCTCTGCGATCGCCCACTTCCAGCCAAATTGGTAAAGCTTGGTTATAGTATTTCAAAGCTTCTTGCGGTTGTCCGATACTGTCGTACACTCCACCAATATTAGTCAAGGTAGTAGCTTCCCCTCTGCGATCGCCCACTTGGCGGCTAATTGGTAAAGCTTGGTTATAGTATTTCAATGCTTCTTGCGGTTGGGAAATGCTATCGTACACTTGACCAATACTACTCAAAGTAACAGCTTCCCCTCCGCGATCGCCCACTTCCAGCCAAATTGGTAAAGCTTGGTTATAGTATTTCAATGCTTCTTGCGGTTGGGAAATGCTGTTGTACGCAGCACCAATATTAGTCAAAGTAGTAGCTTCCCCCCTGCGATCGCCCACTTGGCGCCTAATTGGTAAAGCTTGGTTATAGTATTTCAATGCTTCTTGCGGTTGTCCGATATCGTCGTACACTTTACCAATACTACTCAAAATAACAGCTTCCCCCCTGCGATTGCCCACTTCCCGCGTCATTGGTAAAGCTTGGTTGTAGTATTTCAAAGCTTCTTGCGGTTGTCCGATACTGTTGTATACTCCACCAATATTATTTAAAGTAGCAGCTTCCCCCCCGCGGTCGCCCACTTCCCGCACAATTGGTAAAGCTTGGTTGTAGTATTTCAAAGCTTCTTGCGGTTGGAAGATTCTGTTGTAGTTAACACCAATATAATGGAGTGCTTTTGCTTCACCTATTCTCTCTTTCAATTGTCGCGCAATGGCTAGAATTTGCTGCCATGTTTCTATTGCCTGTCGGGCTTCTTGTCCTTGCTGTCCCTGTTTTATTGCTTGCTCTATGAGTTGCTTTAATTTTTCAAGCTGTGAATTTTGACTTTGCGCCCAACTCGGTTGAACCATCAGCGGCACAGTCATAGGAGTCAGAGACACACCCCAAACCAAAACACTGCTGATAATTTGTTTTATCATTTTCATAATTTACCAAATTCGATTAATAGAATAGGCATCAAACGCAGAATCTTTAATTAATATGAGTATTTAACAGAAGTCTCATTACATATAATCCTTAAAATCTTCTAATGGCTCGTCAAAATCGTCAGATATTAAAATTAAACCCCGCTTGCTGCCAAACAGTGGTACACGGCGCTTTTTATGAGGCATACCGATGATTTTCTATTGGTTGTGCGAGCGCGCTCTAGAAATTCTCCAATTTTTTTTCATTCCTCTCTGCCTTCATCTGACAAAGCTGCGAAAAACTCTTTCATTCTTTTCAGCTTCTCCTCATGGTTGACAGGGGAAACTTCCCGCACTTCAATCAGAACTTCGTAGCCGTCAGGAATGTTAAATTTGTCTTACAGTTGGATGTTTTTACCTTGTTTTATGCCTTTAACTTGGATTAGGCTCGGATTTCATCGCTTGCCTGAGATAAATTGCAGATATCAGGTCAGACCAGGTAAAGTTTTCAGGCAGTTGATCGATTAAGCTGCGGACTTCTTCTTTATGATTGATGGTTTCCATCGATTTTAGTAAAGAGAGTATAGATTTTAATTGTAGTACAAGCGATATTGAAGCGATCAAGCTTTTAGCAAAAGTTCATTCCAACTGATATTTTACATTTGTTGCAACAGTCAGGCGGGGGTTTTAACCCCCGACGGACTACGGGATTTGTGTTTTTTAATTAAGCCCGATCGCACACAACCTCAAACACACCCCCTGGAATAAACCGACACAAAGCCCTCCGCCGATCGTCCGCATCTTGGCGATTGACAAAACGCGCAATTGTATAGTGATCAGCATTCGGTAAAATTCGGACGATCGCCCAAGAATTGCGATCGCCCCCCTTTGACTTTTCAGGTGTTTTCGAGATCGAATTTGAGTTGAGTTCGATCGCGGGGCGATCGGCGATCGTCGGAGAATTTGCTTTTCTGAGAGTGTTGAGGTAGCGGGTGATCGTACTTCCGTTCAGATTCGCCCCCACGCGCAAAATTAGAAACACCGCAAAGCTTTCGAGCTCTGGCCCAGTCATGCGCGCGCGATCGGACTCAAAATCCTCATCAGAGTAGCTGCGGATACCCGACAGCAGTTGCGTGATGCCAAAATCATTCAAAGCTTGTTGATAGCCGCGGTTATATTCGCTGCCGTCGCTCACAGGCTTTACCATAGTAATTGTCTCCTTTTATGTGGATTGTCTCCTTGTATTTGGGGAACCATCAGCCAGCGCGGGCCCTGCAAAAGTTCAGCGCTGGCTTTTGACTCTCTAAGAATATAGCGCATAATGCAGCATATTGCAACACTTTGCTGCATATTCGACAAAATTGTCTAAAATACTCGACAATGACGATCGGCTTAAATAAAAAATAATTAACCTCTAATGGCTAAACGTATATCAACCTCCATAGCAGAAGGAATTTATGACCTACTTCAAGAGTGGGCAAATGAAGAACGCCGTTCAATCAGCGGCTTGTCAGCATTCATTTTGGAACAAGCTGTGAGAGAACGTCAAAAACAAATGCAAAAACAGTCCCCACCATCCGATGAGAAACAGGAGAAGAGTTGAGTGGACGCATCAAAGCCAAAGAAACCGGATTTTTTGCCGGCTGTAACGAAGTATTTCGCAAAAAAAGCCGGTTTCTGATCACCCCTGCGTCCAGAACTATATAAAATTTATCGGCATAGATTTAGGTTGGATCTCAGGAGCAAGCGGTTTGTGCTGTTTGAATTGGTAAAATAACCAATTAGAATTAATAGAGTGCGATCGCTCCGACTCACAAGAGTAAAGAATTTGGGTAACCGTTCAGGGGGTGCGCCTGGGGCGCACCACCCTAAGAGGAGTTGTAAAGAATTTGGGGAGAAAGGCGGGCGT